>JASHQC010000065.1 GCA_030037735.1 Thermoplasmata archaeon | reverse complement strand
GCTCCTCCGTTCTCCGCCATCGAGTACCTCGACCGCCAAACCGCCGGCGCGCTCAACCGGTACTCATCGGGACGCTTGCCGGGAGAGACGGCGATGCTGCTGATGGAGCTCGAGAGCTCCGAGGCGGACGAGGCGACCGACCTCGAGCGCGTCGCCCGCCGGCTGGTCGACGCGGGTTTCACGGGGGAGCCTGTGGTCTATCCCGACGCCGACCAGCTTTGGACAATCCGGGGGCAAAGCGGAGACGCGATCGAGGGAGAGGGGGTCCGCGTGCACGAGGACGTCGCGGTGCCCTGGTCCCGTCTCGACGAGCTGATCGAGGGGACCCGAGCGCTCGCCGCCCGGCACGAGGTCCCGGTCCGGCTGTTCGGGCACCTCGGCGACGGCAACCTGCACCCGGGCTTCGTCGTCGACCCCATGTCGGAGCGGGCGAGGGTGGTTCGAAGGGAACTCGTGCTGCTGACGAAGCGGCTCGGCGGAACGATCAGCGCCGAGCACGGCGTCGGCCTGGTCAAAGCCCCCTATCTCTCGTTGGAGCACGGAGAGGTGGGGCTGTCCGTGCTCGAGGCGTTCAAGCGCCGGTGCGACCCGGATGGGATCTTGAACCCCGGGAAACTCTATCCGGCCCCGGCACCTGCCCCAGGGACGGGAGCATCTTGAGCGTGGCACGCGGCAGCGGGAGCCGTCGGAGTTCGGTCCATCCGACCCAGCGATGCCGCCTCCCCCGGGCCCGGAGCTTTCCCCGGACCGACCGGGACCGGAACAGATGCAGGGCCACCCGGAAGTGACTGTACTCGTGGCGGAAGAGCCCGATGCGTTCTAGCGCTCCGGCGGTCAGGCCGGTCTCCTCGCGCAGCTCCCGGCGTGCCGCCACCGCCGGCGGCTCGCCCTTCCTCAACTTACCCCCCGGGAACTCCCACAACCCCCCGAGAAGCCCGGTGGACGGCCGACGAAGAACGAGCCATCGTCCCCGGTGAGAAACCGCCACCACCGCCCCGAGGACAAGCGGCTTGGTTCGTCCCGGCCGTCGGGTGGGAATCGCACCCGGGTCCGGGAGTTCCTGGCGGGCCCGGCACTGCGCGGCGACCGGGCAGACCCCGCATCGAGGATGCCGCGGGAGGCAGATGGTTTCGCCGAGTTCCATCAGCCCTTCGGTGAACTCGCCCGACCGCGCAGGCGGTCGTCGGTCCAGGGCCCAGTGGTAGAGCCGGCGGCGTACCGTCGCGCGCCCCGGATCGCCTCGCTCGAGCGTCCACCGGGCCAGTACCCGAAGCCCGTTGGCGTCGAGCGCGACGTCCGGCTCATGGAATGCCAGGGTCGCGACCGCCGCGGCAATGTACGGCCCGACCCCCGGAAGCCGGCGAAGTTCCTCGGATCGATGCGGGAGCTTCCCGCCCCGCTCCTCCACGAGACGTCGGGCGGCCTGGTACAGGTGGCGGGCGCGTGCGTAGTAGCCAGCGCCTTCCCACGCCTTCAGTACTTGATCCTCGGACGCGCGTGCGAGGGCCCGGACGGTGGGGAATCGACGGACGAATCGTTCGAAGTAGGGAACGGCTTGGGCGACCCGAGTCTGCTGCAGGAGCACCTCGGCGACCCAGATGCGGTACGGCGTCGGCCGGCGTCGCCACGGGAGGGGTCGCCGGTGGCCGGAAAACCAGGCGAGCAGAGCCGAAACGCGGGGGTCGACGCCCTCCGTCGCGCGGGAGCCGGCGGGCCGCGGGTGAATTTTCACCGGGCTGCCACAAGAACCACAAGGCTATAATCGAGGTAGAAATCGAATCCCGGTCTGGCCCGTTGAGAACGAATCAATGACTGGCATCGTGCTCGTGACCGACGAGACCTTCGAGGACGAGGTGATCCGGTCCCGGCTGCCCGTCGTGGTCGACTTCTACGCCGACTGGAGCGTGCCGTCCCGGGCCGCCGAGCTCTCGCTCGAAACGCTCTCCGAGGCGCTGACCGGCCGGGTCAAGTTCACGAAGGTGAACGTGAACGACTCGTCCGCCGTCGCGAACTCGTTCGGGATCCACACGATCCCGACGTATCTGTTCCTGGACGAGGGACGCGAGAAGGGTCGAGAGGTCGGCATCGTCGGGGCGCGCGAGCTCCGCACGATCCTCCAAAAGCACTTCTCCTTCGAGTGACCCGGTGCGGCCGTTCCCGCGGCCCGGCTCGGATTCGCGCTTCGCGGGCGCCGGCGCGATTGTCACCGGCGCGTCTCGCGGGATTGGCGCAGCCATCGCCCGCGCCTTGGCCCGCGAGGGGTTGCATCTCCTACTGATCGGCCGGGACGAGGTACGCCTCTCGGAGGTCTCCGCCGAGATCGGGGCGGCCGGTGGCACTGCCTCCTCGCTGGTTCAGGACCTCACCGCCCCCGAGGCTGCCGACACCGTAACGCGCGTCGTGGTCGAGCGGCTCGACGCGCCGTACCTCCTGGTCAACAACGCCGGCATCGCTACGGCCCAACGATTCGACCGCCGACCGAGGGAGGAGTGGGAACGCGAACTGGCCACCGACCTGCTCGCGCCGTTGCGACTCACCTACGCCCTGCTTCCGATCCTGCTTCGCCAGGGCCGGGGGCAGGTGGTCTTCATCGGAAGCGCCAGCGCCGACCAACCGCTGCCGCGCCTCGCCGTCTACTCCGGCGCGAAGGCGGCGCTCCGGGGATTCGGCCGGGCGCTGGACCTCGAAGTGGCCCGGCGCGGCGTGCGGGTCTCCGTGGTGGAGCCCGTCTACGTGCGAACCGAGCTCGGTCGACGACCGACCGACACCGAACCGCCGCTCGAGCGACGCGCTCGGGAGCACCCAAGTTCGGTGCTCGAGCCAGAGGTGGTCGCGCGGGCCGTGGTCCGGCTCCTGTATCGGCCGCGTCCGGTCAGCCGGGTACCGCTCGCGTGGGCGGCGGGCCATGCGCTGCTCGGCGTACTCGATCCGTTCCTGACTCCCCGGAGACGGCTCCCGCCGCCGGGGTCCGACGGCCGGACCTAGTGCCGGAAGACGCGCCAGCCGGTAAAGTACATCGCTAGGCTGCCACGGTCCGCCGCGGCGATGACCTCGGGGTCGCGAAGACTCCCGCCCGGCTGCACGATCGCCCGGACACCGGCGCGGACGGCGGCTTCGACCCCGTCGGCGAACGGGAAGAACGCGTCCGAGGCGAGCACCGAGGCGCGGGCTCGGGGGCCGGCCACTTCGGCCGCAAGCTCCACGGCCTTGACGCGGGTCGGTTGGCCACTGCCGATGCCTACCGTCTGATGTCCCTGAGCGAGCACGATCGCATTGGACTTCGCATGGCGGACCACCCGCCAGGCGAAGGCGAGCGCATCGAGCTCGTCGGCGGTGGCCGCCTGCTGGGTCACGCATCGCAGCTCCTCGGGGCGGAGGCGTCGACGGTCGCTCTCTTGCACCAGGAGTCGCCCGACTGCGCTCTTGGCCTCCCAGGCCGGCGCGTCGAGATCGGGTACCGCAGCTTGCACCAGCTTGAGCTTCGCCCGGCGCCCGGCGGCGGTCCGGCCGGCCACCGTCACCTCGGGGGCCGAGAGAAGGTCGACGAAGATGCCATGGAGCGGCTCAAAGTCCCCGGCATCGACGGGTCGGTTCACGGCGATCGCGCATCCGTACCGGGCGACCGGGTCGGTGGCGACCGCGTGGGTAATCGCCTCCCGGAGCGCGGGGGCGGAGGCGACCCCGGAGGGAGTGGCGTGCTTTACGACGGCCGCCGCCGGCTCGGCGAACTCGGCGACGGTGGTGAGCGCGGTATCCAGGTCGAGCAGGTTCGTGTACGAGAGCCCTGTACCCTGCAGCACCTCGAGCGGTTCGGGAGTGAAGGGCGACGCGTCCGAGGAGAGCGGGACGTACGCGGCGGCTTGCTGGTGTGGATTCTCGCCGTACCGCAGTCTGAGGTCCGACCGACGCCACTCCAGGGTCGGCGGAAACGGACCTCCCCCGGAACCTGCCGCGGCCGCAAGGGCACGGCCGATAATCCGGTCATAGCGCTCGGTCCGCGCGAAGGTCCGGGCCGCCAGCGCGCGTCGCGTCGGAGCGGTGGCGGAACCGCGGTATCGGACGAGTTCCGCCGCCAGTGCGGGATAATCTTCGGGGTCGCTCGCTACCAGGACCGCCTCGAAGTTCTTCGCGGCCGCTCGCACGAGGGTGACGCCTCCGATGTCGATATGCTCCGCCAGGTCGGGCGCTCCGGCGCTCGCCTGGGCCCGGCTCTCGAAAGGGTAGAAGTTCACGGTCACGAGGTCGATGGGAAGGAGGTGCCGTTCCGCCAGTTCCCGGTCCCCCTCCGGGGTGCGGGGCGCGAGAATGCCTCCGAGGATCCCGGGATGCAGGGTCTTGAGCCGACCACCGAACCAGTTCCCGATCCCGGTCAGCTCTTCCGCGGGCCGGGCCTGAATCCCTTCGGTCGCCAACCGACGGCGCGTGCCTTCGGTCGCGACGATTTCGATGTCGAGACCTGCGAGCGTGCGGGCGAAGGAGACGAGCCCCCGAAAATCCGAGACGCTGAGGAGCGCCCGCCGGACGTGGACGAGACCTTCCGGCTCGGTCGCCACCCCGATTCGCTCCCCTACCGGGAGGAATCGCGTGCCATAAGGGTGTCGCGCGAATCGGGGAACGTCAGTAGATGCTGGCCTGCGCGAGGATGGAAGTGAGCGCGAACTGGTCCGCGTTGATCGGCACCACGATCGTCGAAGTATGTCCGAACGGAGGGGTAAGGCAGTTCGCGACCGTGACCCCGGTTCCGGGAACGCAGGTCACGCCGGTCGGAGTCACGGCGCTCTGGGCCGCCCAGAAGGTGTCCCACGCCTGCGGGTACGCCGTTGTGATGTTGAGATAGAAATACGGAAGGAAGGAACCCGCCGGCGTGTTGTCGGTGAACAAGAGGCTCGTCACCGACAGGACGCTCGCGACCACCGCGGCGGTGCCGTAGCCCGTGGCTGTCCCGGTGACGCCGACTAGGCTCACGAGCGTGAGGCTGAACAGAATGCCGTAGGGCTCCGCGATGTACGAGGTGGTCGGCGGGCTGACCATGACCGACCCGCCGTTCTCGATGCCAAGGATGACCGCACCCTGGTCGTATACGACGCTCGAGGGAGGGGTGTACCGGTTGTTGAGCACCGCCTTAATCCCCGAGAGGAAGTCGAGCGAGTACGGTCCGGTGGTCTTCGAGGTCTTGAACAGGCATTGGTAGTACCCGCTCGTGTTCGAGAACGAGAGGTCGTCGGTTCCGCCGTTCTGCGAGAGCGTGTTCGGAGCGGTCACTCGGCCGTCGGCGTTGCGCCAGGTCAGGTTCTGGTAGACTTCGGAGGAGCTGGCCCACGTGGCGCCTCCCCACTTGTCGTAAATTGCGGCGTCCCCGTACGGGCACAGGTTTCCGGTGGACCCCACGAACGTCGTGTTCAGGTTCGCGCCGACGCCGGTGGCCGTACACCCGCTCATCGTGAGCGTGTAGGTGTCGTTGTTTCCGGAAAAGATCACTTGCACGGATTGCCGGATGTTGCACGACCCGCCATCGCTGATGGTGAGCTTGTTCAGGTTTCCCGAGATCTGAATGAGAACCTTCGAGACATAATTTCCAGAGATGGAGAACGTCATCGTGTTGGAGTTCCCGGAGACATTGTAGACGACATTACACCCGGTGGATTGGCATCCGGCCAATGTCGGGGTGAGCGTGGTGCTGTTCCCCCGGAAGTTGTAGTACTGGAGGCCGCTCGGGGTCGTGCAGGTGGCACTCGCCGAGGTGAAGCAGGAACTCCCGGTGTTCCAGGAAATCGACGCGTTAGTGACGTTGGCCACACCGAACGTGTTCCGTGTCCCGATCGATGCGGGTTCGGCCGCCAAGTATCCCGACGACGGCGTTCCGAACGGGGGGGCCCCGCCCGAGTTGAGGGTCACGGGACTCGTCAGATAGATCGATGTGGAGTATCCGGGGATCGGCGTCTGGACGAACGCGCATGGGATCGCCGCGCTCACGTTCTGCCATCCCAGCGTGTCGCCGGTTCCCGAGTTGCCGGTGCCCCAGCCGGCCGTGACGTGGTACGCCGTGACGGAGTTGATGCTGTTGTACCAGGTCAGGTTCTGAATGCTGTTGGAGGACGTGGCTCCGGTAATGCTCCAGGTGTCCGTCGTGGTCGCGATATTGCCGTACGGACAGGTCGATCCGGCGGTTTCTCCGATGAAGTACGTGTTGAGGAAGATGCTGCTGCCCGCCGGCCCGCTAACCCCCTCGTAGGTATCGTACCCGCCGTAGAGGTAGAAGAACGCGTGGAGCCCCGACCCGGAGACCATGTTGTTCAACTCCACCGTGTCGTTGGTTCCGTAGAGCTCCAGCGTGAAGGAGCCTGCATTCGAACCGGTGACTTCGAGGAGGATGGTGTCGTGGTTGCCGAGCAGGTTGACCTGGATGCAGTCGTGACTTCCCGTGAGGTCGTAGGTCAAGGCCGAGCTGTTGACCGATTCGTTGTAGATCAAGGGTGGAGTGCAGACGTTGCTCGTGCTGCTCGTGCACACTCCGGCGGCCGGAGTGCACAGGTTCCCTTGGTTCCAGACCAGCGGCGGGGTGAGGCTACTGGCTCCCTCCTGCCAGGCTCCCGCGGCGGTGAGGATCGAGGTCTGGAGCTCCTCCATCTGGTCCTCGACCTGGAGCTGGTGTTGAAACTCCTGCGCGCTCATCTGGGTGCCGAGTTGCCCGAGCACGAAGGTCGAGAGGAACGAGACGAAGAGGAGCAAGGCCAGCACCGTCGCTACGGCACTGACTTGACCGGATCGGCTCCGCCGCCCACGTTGACGGAGCAGCCTCCAACCGCGACGCATGATGGACCGAATGGCCCGGTGAATTACGTCGGGCGCCCGTATTTAAGGGCCCCGACGCTTGAGCCACCGCTTCCCACCGACGAGCGTCCCCCACGTCCGGCAGGTCCGCATCTCCAACACCATTCCGTCGGAAGCCATCCATCGGCCGGTCCATTCAGTCCGCGCCCGGCCGGCCCAGGTGTGCGGAACGTCCACGAGCGCCCTCCGCCCGTCGATTCGGATGACCCGTAGCCTCGGCGAGGGGCCGTCGGCGGCCAACCGTTCGGAAAGCCAACGCTCGAGAATCCGGGGAGAAAAAGTGTGGTCCCCCGCAACCTCGATCCCGAGGTAGCGGGGGCGAGGGAGAGGGTTACCGGACGAAGTCGATGACCTCTTCGGACTCACCGGCGGCGTAGCCTCCGCGAGAGCCCAAGAGGTTCGCGGCCTTTACTCCAGTGATTATGAGGAGCACCTTGATGGTGTTCTCCATCTCCTGCGAGCTCTCGACGGAGCAGCCCCAGATGATTCGGGCCCGCTTCGAAACCTTCGCGCCGACCAGCGCCGCGGCTTTCTCGGCTTCGGAAACGGTCATGGTGGGGCCCCCGACGACGCGCACGAGCGCGCCGGTAGCGTCCTTCAACTCGACACTGCCGAGCAGCGGGGAGGTCAAGGCCTGCGTGACCGCCTCGGTCACGCGGTCCGTCGCGCTCTCGCTCTCGCCAAGGCCGATCAGCGCCACTCCGCCGTCCTTCATGACGGTCATGATGTCGGCGTAGTCGAGGTTCACCAGGCCGGGCTTCGTCACGATCTCGGTGATCCCCTTGATCGCGGTCATCAAGACCGCGTCGGCGAGCTTGAATGCCGCATCGAGGGGCATCCGGGGAACCAGCTCGAGGAGCTTGTCGTTCTGGATGACGATGGTTGTGTCGCAGACCCGCCGAAGCCGCTCGAGCCCGTCCTTGGCGGCCTCCATTCGGACCTGACCCTCGGCCGAGAACGGGAGCGTGACCACCCCCATCGTCAGCCCACCGGCTTCCTTGCCGATGCGCGCCACGAGGTGGGCCGAGCCTGTGCCGGTGCCGCCGCCCATCCCCGCCGTCACGAAGACGATGTGGGCGCCGGTCAGGAACGTGCGAATTTCTTCCTCGTTCTCCCGCGCCGCTTCCTCGCCAATCTCCGGCCGGGCCCCAGCACCGAGTCCCTTGGTCGCCCGGCGGCCGATCAGGATCTTCCGGGGGGCATGAATCGTGAGGAGGTGCTTCGCATCCGTATTGATGGCGCACATCTCCGCGCCCTGAATCCCTTCTTCGACACAACGGTTGATCGTGTTCGACCCGCCGCCGCCGCAACCGATGATCCGGATGTTGACCTTCAGCGTCTCCGCCAGCTTCGCTAGCTCCACGTCGTCGGCGTTCGCGTACGAGGGGCTCCCGTCCGACTTCTGCTCCGCCAGTTGCTGGCTTTCCTGGTGCTTCGCGATCGCTTCCTGGATGATCGATTTCATGGTTTGATTCTCCGTTGCGTTTGTCGGACGAGCGTCATACGCTCGGCGAAGAATCCCGAGATTTGCTACTTAAACATTGGTCTTCAGCCGCACTCGTCGCCGAATTATCCGGCAAAAATGAATTGGGATACAGGCAAATCCGACCCCATCGAATTGGGATACAGCAAGCCCCCACCCGTGCGTGTAGATTCACCCCCGGCTAAGTAAGGACTGGCAGATCTCGTCGGGATCCCCGAGAGGCCTAGCGATGCATCGATTCTAGTAACATTCCGATTCCGACGATCATAATCCCGACCCCCGCAATCACGATTCCCGCCTCTAGGGTCGAAAAGAAGTTCGCGATGACGGTGTTGGGGGACGCGCAAGTTCCCTGGAAAAAACATTTGACGTTCGCGAGGCTAATCCCGGAAACGACCACGCCGGTTCCGACCAGCAG
>JASHQC010000064.1 GCA_030037735.1 Thermoplasmata archaeon | reverse complement strand
GCTCCTCCCGAAGGACCTCACGATCGAGTACCGGGCGAACATCTGGAACAAGTGCAACGACCCGCCGCTCCACTGCCCCCACGACGCCTGGGTCGTGGTCGACCACGGGGAGCTCAAGGCCGGCGCGATCGACAAGAAGTCGGTCGCGTACGAAAAGGGGGCGCTCCTGGACGCCATCGCTCGGAACTACGGCGTCGGGCGGGCGCGCCAGTTCCTTGACGAGGCGAGCCGCCTCGCCATCGCCACGATCGACCTGCGCGGGCTCTCCACCGGCATCGACGACGAGGACGTGCCGAAGAATGCCCGCAAGGAGATCGAGGACGTCCTGGGATCGGCCCGGCTCAAGGTCAACGAGCTGGTCGAGCAGTACCGGAAGGGCGAGCTCGAACAGATGCCGGGCCGTTCGCTCGAGGAGACTCTCGAGGTACTGGTCCGTCGTGAGCTCGGCCGCGCCCGGGACGATGCCGGAGAGATCGCGGGCCGTCAGCTGGGACTCGAGAACCCGGCCGTGATTCTCGCCCGGTCGGGCGCTCGGGGTTCGATGCTCAACCTGACTCAGATGGCCGGCGCGGTCGGGCAGCAGTCGGTCCGCGGCGAGCGCTTGCTGCGGGGCTACTTCAACCGGACGCTGCCCCACTACCAGCGCGGGGACCTCGGCGCGGACGCCCGGGGCTTCGTCTCCTCCAGTTACAAGCGCGGCCTCGCACCGACGGAGTACTTCTTCCACTCGATGGGTGGGCGTGAGGGTCTTGTCGACACCGCGGTCCGGACGAGCCGGTCCGGCTACATGCAGCGCCGATTGATCAACGCGCTCGAAGACCTCCATGTCGACGAGGACCGGACGGTGCGCAACACCGCCGGCACCATCATCGAGTACAAGTACGGCGAGGACGGGATCGATCCGACGCGATCGTACGGCGGGCTCGCCATCGCCCTGGATGAGATCGTGACGATGGCGCTCGGCCGGCGCGCGAAGCCGTCCATGGACAACCTCAAGCCCGAGGGACCCGGCGGTTCGCCCCCGGTCACGGAAGAGGAGATGGACCTGCTCGCCGAGGCCCAGCTGGACGAGGACTTCGGAGAAGAGGAAGAGGCCGAGGAAGTCCCGTCCCCCGAGGAGGGACCCGGCTTCGAGGGAGGCGAGTGACGATGGCGAAAGACGAGAAGAAGGCCCCGACGAAGCTCTCCGGCCAGATCGTCGAGCTGGCCGCCGCCGAGGGCGTCGTCTTCCCACCGCTCCTTCTCCAGGAGCTCCACGACCGGCTGCAGAACCTTCGGCTCGAACCGGCGGAGCTCAAGAAGGTCGTCCATGAGGTCGCCGCGCGGTTCGGGAAGGCCCGCGTCGATCCCCACGAATCGGTCGGCATCATCGCGGCGCAGTCGATCGGCGAACCGGGCACGCAGATGACGCTGCGAACGTTCCACTACGCGGGAGTCGCCGAGATGAACGTCACGCTCGGCCTGCCGCGGCTCATCGAGCTGGTCGACGCGCGACGGGTCCCCTCGACGCCCACCATGACGGTCTACGTCGAGCGGAAGAACCGCACCGACCGCGACGCGGTGGAGAGGATCGCGCTCCAGATCGAGGTCTCGACAATTCCCGACGTGGCCGCCATCGGCACCGTGGTCGAGGAGCTCAAGGTCGTGATCACGCCCCAGCTGAGCCTGATGCAAGGCCGCGGCGTGAAGCGGGCCGACATCGAGCGGGCGCTCACGGAGAACCTCGACACCCGGAAATTCCGGCTCGCCAACGGCTCGGGCTCCGGCGAGGGCCGGGCCTTCGAGATCTATCTCGCCGAGGCGCCGGCCCCAACGGGGGGCAAGGCGAAGAAGGAGGAACCGGACGAGGAGATGCCGTTCAAGAAGCTCCTCACCGCGAGCGAGGAGGCGAAGCAGATCCGGATCAAGGGCGTCCCCGGCATCAAGCGGGCGCTCATCAAGAAGGAGAAGGACGAGTACGTGATCTATACCGAGGGGTCGAACCTCGAGGACGTCCTCGAGATCGAGGGGGTCGACGGCGACCGGACGACCACGAACTCGGTCTACGAGATCTACAAGGTCTTCGGCATCGAGGCGGCCCGGGCGGCGCTCATCCAGGAGACCTCCCGGACGCTCGCCGAGCAGGGACTCACGGTCGACATCCGGCATCTGATGCTGGTCTCCGACGTGATGACAAACGAGGGAGACATTCGGGCCATCGGACGCCACGGAATCTCTGGGAAGAAGACCAGCGTCCTCGCCCGCGCCGCGTTCGAGATCACCGCCGCCCACTTGCTGCGCGCGGCGATCACCGGCGAGTCCGACGAGCTCAAGGGCGTCGCGGAGAACATCATCGTGGGCCAGCCGATCACCCTCGGTACCGGCGCGGTGAACCTGGTCTACCGGCCGACGGTGGCGCCCAAGACCCCGCCGCAAACCGTGGAGCCGGCACCGCCGGTCGAGGCGGCGGACCAGGAAGAGCCGCTGGCCCCCCAGGGGACCTAAGGGGGAACCATGGATCTCGGACACGCCCTCAAGGTCGCGCTGCAGACGGGGAAGGTGCGGATCGGTGTGAACGAGACGATCGACGCGGCGAAGGCGAAGAACGCGCGTCTCGTCATCGCCTCGACCAGTTGCCCCTACGAGCCGTTCCTGACCGAGAGCCGGTACGAGAAAGTCCCGGTCTACCATTACCCGGGCACGAGCGTCGAACTCGGCGCGGCCTGCGGGAAACCGTTCCCGATCAGCGCCCTCGCGATCCTCGACCCCGGCTCCTCCGCGATCCTCTCGCTCGAGACCTCGTAGGTCGCTCCCTGGTAGCCGGGAACCTCTTCGATGACCGAAATCTCGTTCGACACCGAAACACTGGGGCTGATCCGGCTCTTCGAGGAGCGGACCGGTGCGCGCGTCAAGGACTGCCTCCACGCCGAGGACAAGGTCGTCTTCCTGGTTTACCCCGGCGAGATCCCGAAGGCGGTGGGCCCCGGCGGGGCGGTGGTCGACCGGCTGAAGGGGCAGACCCACCGGGAGATCCAGGTCGTGGAGTTCTCGGACGATGCCGAGACGCTCGCACGGAACGTCTTCTTTCCCTTCGGCCCCCGGAAAGTGGAATTCCAGCCGAAGGGGAAGGGTCGGCACGTGACGGTCACGGTCGACCCGGCGTGGAAGGCCCGCGCGATTGGGAAGGCCGGGAAGAACCTCAAGATCGCTCGCGCGGTGCTGATGCGGCACTCGGACATCGTCTCGGTGAGCGTCGCATAGCCCCACGAACTTCGGTTTTGATTTCGTCCCCGAAGATTGATGTGCCCATCCGATTCCCGGTCCGGCACCATGCCGGCCTTCGAGCGGAATCGGATCCGGGCGGTGCTCTTCGATATGGGCGGCACGCTCGTCGATATGCGGGACTTCCTCGCGCTCGAGGAGTTCGCGAACCGGGCTGGCATTCGCCTCGACGCGGACAACCTGGCCCACTGGACCTCCCAACTGCGGGACGAGAACGACCGTCTCGGGGAGAAATGGTCGTTCGAGGAGTTCTGGAGGAAAGTGGTGGAGGGGGCCACCGGGAAGTCGGTCCCCGATGCGCAGTGGGCGGTTTTCTACCAGACCGTTTCGAATCACCAGTTCCCGGCCCACCTGTACTCCGATGCTCGGATCTGCCTTGACGAGCTCAAGGACAACCATCTGAAGTTGGGTGTGGTGACCAACCATGTCTCTGAGCAATCGGCGCGCGAGCTGCTGGCTCATGAGGGGGTGCTCGACTACTTCGAGACCGTCGTGGCCTCGGGCACCGAGCGGGTCGCGAAGCCGGACCCGCGCATCTTTCAGCGGGGGGTGGAGCGCCTCAAGGTACCTCCTCAGGAGACGCTCTACGTCGGGGACAAACCCTACACGGACGTCCGAGCCGCCGAGAAGGCCGGTCTGCACGGGTTGTGGCTCCACCGCGACGGAACCGGCTACGGGGAGGACCCCCCCGAGATCACGTCGCTCGCGGAGGTGCCGATCTGGATCGCGCAGTTCGAGGTCTCGGGCCACGGATTCTCTCGGCCTGAATCCAAGCTCGATACGGACTTCACCGGCGCCGAGGAAACGCCGCATCGGCCGCGCCGGCGTGAGGGCTAAATACTTCCCGCGACTCACAACGCCGCCCCGTGGGCTTCCGTCCGGAGGTCGACGAGGCGACGCTCCCACGGCGCGCCGGGGACCCGATGAACCGAGCGCTCCAGGGAACGTCACAGATGGCCCGAAGGGGCGTGGAGCCCCGAGAACCCCTCCCCGGAAACGAGGAGTGACCTCTCGGGACCGACGAGGAAGGTAGAGAAGAGTTCGCTTAGAACAGACGAGTTCGTCCACGACGAGCTCGACAAAGAGCAAATTCCGCCAGTCAGAAAAGATTCGGTTTCCTTGACCGTCACACTAACCCATACAATGAAATCCGGTTGATCCTGCCGGCGGGCACCGCTATTGGAGTTCGCTTAAGCCATGCGAGTCGAGAGGGGTAAGCCCTCGGCGCACTGCTCAGTAACACGCGGACAATCTGCC
>JASHQC010000063.1 GCA_030037735.1 Thermoplasmata archaeon | reverse complement strand
GGTCTACGCCGCGAACTACGGGTCCGACAGCGTATCCGTCATCTCCGACAAAACCAACACGGTGGTCGAAACGGTGAGCGTCGGCGGCGGCCCGGTGTCCCTCACGTACGATGCCGGCCGTCAAGAGATGTTTGTCAGCGATTCCACGTCGAACAGTGTCAGCGTAATCGGCCCCTACGCGGCACTACCGATCGAGGTGTCGGCCTCTCCCTGGAGCGGGGCTCCTTGGTGGGGCTGGGCGGTGGCCATCGCTCTGCCCGCCGTTGCGGTGGTCGCGGTCTGGTTCCGACGTCGGCTTAGCGAGCGCAGGGAGCTTCCGGTATCGACCCAAGCTGCAGGCGAATTTCGACGGTGAGACCACACCCGCTCGGAGACCAAACTTGTACGATGGTTCGCTGGCCGCCCCTGGAGTCTGGGGTGGTCTCACCCGGTTCGCCCGGTCAGTGCGGCAGGACAAGTGGGCGTGGGGGTTACTCCCGGCCGTTTCGGCGTACGTCGTGGTCTGGTCCTACATGACGACGTTGAAGTTCTACGCTCTCCACGCGACGGTCTTCGACCTGGGTGTGGAGATGGAGCAGCTTTGGAAGTTCACTCATCCCCAAGCCGTCGGGTTCACCGCGATATCCTACCTCATGACGGCCATTGACCAACCGTTCCAGCTCCTATTGTCCCCGATTTCACTCCCCATGAGCTATCCTCTACTGCTGGTAGTCCAATCGCTCGGACTCGGGTCCGGCGCGTTCGCCGTCTACGGTATCGCTCGCCACGTCCTCACGAAGCCGGTCGACGCGTACTGCCTATCCCTCGCGTATCTGCTCTACTTCCCCCTCGGCGGAGTGAACTGGTTCGACTTCCACGCCCAGGCCTTCTTCATCCCTCTTTTCCTGTGGGGGTTTTTCTGTTACCTCACCCGGAGATTCCGCCTCGCGTTCGTTCTCTTCATGCTGGCCGCCGGAACGACCTACTCATACGTGCTGCTCGTGGTCCTCTTCTCGGCGCTCACGGTCTTCGAGCTGGGCCTCCGGAGGGTTCGCCTCCGACAGAGGCCAGACGCGAGCGAATGGACCTTCGCCGTGGTCCTGCTGGCCGCGTCCGTCGGATTCTTCCTCTACCAATTCATCTTCAACTCCACCGTACTCGGAATCTCCCTTACGCAGAACGCCTCCATTGCTTCTGGGTCGACTCCGGTACTGAATCGGGTCGAAGTGCTTGCCTTTCTGCTCGTCCCGATGCTGTTCCTGCCCGCCTTCGCCCCCAAGTGGCTGGCCATGCTCCTTCCGTTCTCGTACCTCGAGCTGACCTCGGCCGCTAGCCAATTCAACTTCCCCGTCGTCTTCCAGCTCCAGTACCCTGCGCTCGCGATTCCGTTCGTCTTCATTGGGGGGGTCTACGGGATCCGAACCGTGACGCGTCTCCTTTCCCGGGGGGCGGTGTCGAACGATCATCAGAGCCCGCCGCGTCAGTGGCTCTATCGACTCGTCCGGTCCCCCCGTCGTGCCAGCGGGCTTGCGATGGCCGTTCTCGTCGTGACAATCGGCCTTGCCGCGGTGTTCCAGCCGTACAGCCCCTTGAACCCATGCTGCGATGGCAACCTTCAAACCTCAACGGCCACGGATGTGAACTGGACCTACTTCGGTCAGTATTCGCATCTGCTGGGCCTCATACCCGCGGATACTCCCTTCGTGCTGTTCCAGGACAATATGCCGTCCGTCCTTCCTCGTCCGCTGGAGTATCACGGAGCACCTCTTGTGACCGCACTCGACCATTGGGTGAACGCGACCCCTTTCGACGCGGCCAGCGACCGTTTCCCCCTGGGGGTGGAGCGAGGGGGGCCCCTCTACACTCCCCTCGCCTTCGCCATCTCGGACCCCAGTAGCGTATGGTACACCTTCGCGGGGAACGTGTCGATGTACTCGTTCTTCACCACCATGTATCAGTCGGGGGTCTACGGTCTGGTGGGGGAGGCGAGCGGGATGACGGTCCTCGCTCGAGGGTACAACGGCTCCCTCGAGTACTACGAACCGCTGCGGGAAACGATCCCGTCGACAGACCTCACCTCCAGGGAAACCACGGCGCAGTCGACCAGTCCGGTGCTTTCTCGCTCCAACCTGACAGGGCAATTGGCGTGGTCCGGCCCCGGTATCTCTCTTTCTCCGGGCACGTACCGAATCGAATTTTCCCTCAGGACATCCTCCGTGGCACCGCAGAATGACCTCTCTTTGCTCGTTGTCGCAGGCAGCACTTCCACGGACCTGGCCAACCAGGCACTCTCCGGCGCCAACTTCACGACGCCGGACGTGTGGACGACGTTCAACCTGACGGTCCACCTCGCCACCGCTTACACGGGGGTGGAGTTCGAGGGCGCGAATGCGCGGTGGCAGGGCACCATCTCGATTCGGTCGATCTACCTGACCGAAAGCGCTCCCCCACCTCCCCTATTTGCGGGGAATTCCGCTCCCGCCCGGTCCTAGTCCGTCGCGGATCCGGACTCAACGAAACCTCAGGAGCCGGTGGGCGGAAAGCACGACCCGGCCGGGGAGCTAGCTACTCACGCGACGTCGTTTCGACCGACGGAGATGCCTTGCGAAGCACCGCGAAGCGCGTGGGGAACCCGCCCAAACGGGAAAAGCCGTGCGCCAGGGAAAGAAACACGGATGTGGGCAGCCAACGAAATCCGGTAAAATCCTCCAACCCACACGGGTACTCCGTTTCGAGGAAGAATCCGGCCGCCTCGGCCAGGCTCCGAAGGTGAGCCCGGGTGTGCGACCACGCCGGGTACGCGCTTGGGCGGACCGGCACCACGGATTCGCGGGAGAACGTCATGCTCTTGAATTTCCCGTCTCGGGATCGGCCCAGGCCCACCTTGAGGTCGTCCAGGAAGCTTCCAACGCTCGGATGGGGTTCGAAGGAGAGAACGAGGACGCCTCCCGGACGGAGCACACGATGGATTTCTCGGAGCGCAGCGCTCGGGTCGGTCAGGAACCCGAAGACCCTCACGAGCGTCGCCACCTCAAAGATTTCGTTGTCGAATGGGAGATGGTAGACGTTGGCCCCGACCCGAGAGAGCCCGTCGTTCAGAAGGGCCGGTGACCCCCGGAGAAGAGGCAGCGTCGCATCCGCCGCGACGATGTCACGGGACCACTGGGCAAGGTACGGCGTGAGTCGGCCGGCGCCGGCGCCAAGCTCTAATCCCCGCCCCGCCGGCTCCCGCGCGAGGGCCCGTGCGAGTATCGCCCCTTCAACTTCTGTGACCCGGCCTCGCCCCGCCCACAGTCGTTCGAAGTTTATCCGGGAGAAATCTGGAGTCACCTGGGTTCCGGGAAGGGGGAGGGCCGACGCTGGGGGAAGTGGGGCCGGTCCACCCCCGGCACTCAGCCCCGCGGGATAGGAGGGCCGGGCGACCTCCGTCGGTGGAGTCCGATGGGAGGTCTTTCCTTCCTCTTGCATTGTGGGTTCTCTGCGACAGACGGGCGCCGTCGGCGCACCCGAAGGACAGGCGACAAGAAAGGGATATGTGACGGCTGCCGGTGAGAGCCCGCCGTGCGCCTTCTCCGCGTCGTTACGATCGTCGTGGCAGTGGGCGCGGTAGTTCTTGTCCTACTGACGGCGTATCTTTTTCTTCCCCGCACTCCGTCTCTCACGCTTCCGGCCTGTGGCGCGCCGGCCGGCTTCATATTCTCGTCTGCGAACGTCACCCCCGACCTTCCCCGGTCCTTCACGAACGGTGCGATCCAGGCGTTCGGGTCGAACGCGAGCAGCGTCTTATTCGGGGGCGTTTCGTACTACCACCGCGACCACTTGCCATACGACAGTCTACCCGCGCTAGGGTCGTACTCGCCGGCAACGGCCGCTACCGATGACCTCACCACCCAAACGAGCTCGTACTTCTACGAAGGTGGAGTCTTTCCAGTCGGATGGAACGGTTCGTCCTGGTTGATCGCCGGTCAGACCACCATCGGGAACACCACGGAGGGATCAGCCATCGCCCTTCAGGACGGGCACATCACCAACCTCACCTCGCTCGTAGCTCCGTACTTCCAGGAGCAAGGCATCTGGATTGCTGGCTGGAATGGGGAAGGATGGTTGCTCGGGGGGAACAACACCCAAGGGGCGGTCCTAGTCTATCTCCACGGAGATTCAGTGACTAACCTTGGCTCATTGCTCCCGAATAACCGCCCCGGCGATTGGATTCAGGCTCTCGCGTGGAACGGCTCGGGATGGCTAGTCGGTGGGCAGGGTATCTTTGGTGCCTACGAGAACGGCCGGTTTACCAACCTGCTCCCCCAGAGCCCGTTCACGAGTGGGGGCGTTCTCTCAATGGACTGGAACGGCTCGAGCTGGCTCGTGGGCGGGTCGCCCCTGGCCCTTGCCTATGTCTACGGAACCGAGGTCTTGGCGGCCCCGTCTCCAACGAACGGAACCGAGGGATGGGTGAACTCCATTGTGGCGGTCCCGGGAGAGGGATGGATCGTGTCCGGAGGAACCGATTCGGGCGGGCAGTATGGGCCCCTTTTGGCGACCCTTTCGGCGCGGGCTGGTACTGCCCGCGTGGTCGAGGATTTTTCGTGCCTTCTGGGAGCGTTCCAAGGGGGGTGGGTGCAGTACGGAGGCTGGGCCCCCGCATTCGGCTCGAACGCGGTTCTCCTGGTAGGCCAGGCCGGGACTGACGCATCGACCTACGCAAGCCATTCGGCCGCCGTTCTGCTCTCGGTCGGGGAGTAGTTATTGGGAGCGCCCCGTACGGGCCGACCCGGAGGCTCCGAGCAACCTGTCCGCTCCTCCCGCTCCCGTCCTCTCGGTCGTCGTGGTCGCCCACGAGCGACGAGAGTTCGTCGCCGAAGCGCTGAGGTCGGTCGAGCGCCAGACCCTTCCGCGGAGCCAGTTTGAAGTGCTTCTACTGAAGGACTTCGAGGCCCCGGAGCTCCGACCAGAGCTGGACCGGCTGGGGGTCATAGTCGTCGACCTGCTGCCCGGCCCTCTCGGTGCCTGGCTGGCCCAAGTGGTGGGACGGCTCCGCGGAGAACTGGTCGCGTTCCTTGACGACGACGACCTCTTCGAGCCGGAGAAGCTCGAGCGCGCTCTCGAGGATTTCCGCTTGGCCGGAACCGGAATCTACCTTCATCACGCCACTCGGCCGTTGACCGGCTCTGGTTCGGGCTCCAAGCACACTACCGCCGTCCGGACTGGCGTCGAAGCACTGGAAGCCCACATTGTCGAGCCCGGAGAGTGGAGGAGAAATTTCCGCGGTCTCTGGCGAGCTGGGGCCGCCTTCAATCTCAGTTCCATCGTAGTGCGGCGCAAAGTGCTGGGTGCGTTCCCGGACCAGCTCGGCCGGATCTCGGTCAGCCTCTCCGCCTACCTCTTCTTCGCCACGTTGCGACTCGACGGAACCTTCCTGCTCGACGGAGAGGCGCTAACGCAGTACCGTCGAGAGGAAGGCTTCGAACCGGGCGGGGGTCCGACACCTCGCGCGGCGCAGCGACTCTCCGCCTTAGCGCACCCGCGGGGGGAGGACGCGGAGGTCTTGCTGCGGTTCGTTGCCCCCCTCGGGTATCCGGCGTGCGAGGCCCCGCTCCGTGCAGCGCGGGCCCAGGCCGCGCTGGTCCTCGCACTGGAGGGAGCGGGGACAGGGAGGAGACGTGTACTATTCGAACTCATCACGGCGTTCCGCTATCGGCCGTGGCGGGCCCTCATGGCCGAGAGGATCCTGCTTCGAGACGCCCTCCTCCTCGTGATCGCCCCTCAACGTGGGCGACGGTCTTGGGAGCGTCACTGCGGGCGATCCCCCGCCGGCCCGGACCGACGGTAACCGGGAGCACCTTGTTTCTTCACTCCCGCCGCGCCCACTAGGGCCGCCGTGAGCCGCTTCGACGGATTCTCGGCCGGCCCACTACACTAAAAACCGCTAGGGCTTCGACCAGCTCATGACCGACACGGCGGCTCCCACCATCAAGCTCGAGCGGCGTGGCCCAGTGGCCATAATCCGACTGTCTCGCCCGGCCCAGCTCAACGCGTTCGACCCTGACTCTGTGCGATTGCTCCTGAGCACGCTCCAGGATGTGGGCCACGACCGGGCGATCCGCGCCGTGATCATTACCGGGGAGGGAACGGCGTTCTCGTCGGGCGGGGACGTCGTAGAGATGAGGAAACACATGCAAGTGGGTGATCTCTCGCGGCTGTTCACCGAACTGACCGGCACGCTGGAGCAGGCGATCCGCGCCATCATCGGGATGAAGAAACCGGTCGTCGCGGCCATTCCCGGGGTCGCTGCGGGCGGCGGCCTCGCCCTCGCGCTGGCCTGCGATTGGCGTATCGGTTCCACGAACGCGCTATTGGTACCTGCCTTCAGCGGAATCGGTGCCGTGCCCGATGGGGGCTTGACCTACTTCCTGCCTCATTTCGTCGGACTCGGTATTGCCCAAGAGCTTCTGTTCTCCCACAGCCGAGTATCGGCCGATCGCGCCCGGGAGCTCGGGCTCCTACACGATGTAGTAGCTCCGGAAGAGCTCGAAACCCGCTCTTGGGCGAAGGCCACCGAGCTGGCGGCGGGCCCCACCCGCGCGTATGCAGCGACCAAGCAGCTTCTAGTGTCGGCCTTCGGGACCAGCGTAGAGACCCAGCTGGCCCTCGAACGGCGGTATGCCGTCGAAGCGGCGCTGGGTCCGGAAATCACCGAAGGGATCGAGGCCTGGGGGGAGAAGCGCAAGCCGGAGTTCCCGCCCCCTCCGGATCCCGAATTTCAATAGACCTGCACCGGGGGCCGGCTCCCCTGGACGGGGATCTCTTCGCGGTCGACCCGGTCGATACGGGCGAAGGGGTGCTCCTCGTGGAGGGCGCGTTCAAGCTTCCGGATCGCCTCTGGTTCGCCCTCGAGCTCCGCTTCCACGGTGCCGTCCGTCCGATTGCGTACGAAGCCGCCGACCTGGAGGGGGCCGGAGAGGTTTCGGACGAACTGCCGGAAGTTCACTCCTTGCACCCGACCGACGAACCGGAACCGCATTCGAATCGGGGCCACAGCTTAGTACCCCTCGGACCTTAAATAAAGCCAAAAGGTCCGAAACGACGGCTGCGTAGGCGAGCCGAAGGAAGGACGGAAAATGGGCGCCGGAGTGACCACCTTTCTGGTGTTCGCGCTGATCGCCACGGCATTTGGGATCGGGTCGATCCTCGGCAACCGGGCGCTCGCGGCCAATCGGCGTCGGGCCTATCTTCAGGCGCTCACGTACGAGTCCGGGCAGGAACCCGAGGGCGAGACTCAGATCGACTTCCCGACGCAGCACTACACCTTCGCGATCGTCTTCGTCGCGGTGGACGTCATTGGTTTCGTGCTCGCCCTGTGGGGCGTCAACTACCGGACGGTCAATGCCGCCTGGCTGCCCGCGATCGTCGTCTTTGGATTCACGGCATTAGCCATCATCGGCATCTATTATGCGCTGACCGGAGAACGGAGGATGGTGGTATGAGCGGCCAAACCCCGCTGCCCGCGAAGGTTCCACCGGCCTCGGCCGGTCCCTCCGCCGCCATAGCGGACATGCCGCTCGAAGTGATCGGCCAACCGGGAGTCCCCTTCGTAGAGATCGAGACGCTCCGGGCCCGCGAGTTCATCCCGGCAGCCAAGGAGGCGCTGACTTCCCTGCTGAAGGAGCAGGCGAACGGAAAGCTCATCCGGCCCGTGTTCAACTGGGCCGGCCGGAACTCGCTCTTCCCGCTACACTGGGGACTCGCCTGCTGCGCGATCGAGTTCGCCGCGGCGTTCGGGGCCCGGTGGGATGCCGAGCGGTTCGGAGTGGTCCCCCGATCTTCTCCCCGGCAGTGCGACCTTCTCATCGTGAACGGGACGGTCACGTGGAAGGTGGCGCACAAGCTGATCGCGCTCTACGAGCAGATGCCCGAGCCCAAGTGGGCCATCGCGATGGGGAACTGCGCCACCGGCGGCGGCCCCTTCCGGACCGCGTACTCCGTGGTCCCGGGGGTGGACAAGCTCATTCCGGTCGACGTGTACATCGCCGGCTGCCCGCCGCGACCCGAGAACCTACTCGACGGGATCCTTCGGCTGGAGCAATTGATCAAAGAGCGGGGCGCGTAGCCCGCCGCCTCAGAGCCGGAGTACGGGAAGGGGAGGAGGAAGGGGAGGACGTGCGGTGAAGACGAACGAGCTGGCCGCGCGTCTCACGTCGAAGTTCGGGGAAGGGATTCTTGGCGTCGACGAGTTCCCCGGACTGCTCGGCCGTGTGCGGTTCGATGCCGCGATCGCGTCGAAGCTCTTCCATACCTTCCGGGATGACCTCGGGTTTGCCCACCTCACGATGGTGGGAGCGATCGACTGGATCGACCACCGCGAGGTGTTCTACACCCTTTGGTCGGATGCGGACCGAGTCTATGTGATGCTGTCGGCAAACCTGCCCTCCGACGCCCCGACGATCGCCAGCGCGGTTCCGGTCTGGCCGTCCGCTAACGCCCACGAGCGCGAGGCGTGGGACCTCGTCGGCATCCGCTTCGAGGGCCACCCGGACCTCCGCCGCATTTTCATGCCCGAAGGATACGCCTACCACCCGCTCCTGCGGTCGTTCAAGATCCACGAGCCCGAGGATCTGGAGGTGAAGGTGCGCAGTGAGTGAAATGTGGGTCAACATGGGGCCGCAGCACCCCATGACACACGGCCTCTGGAACCTTCGCGTGCGCATCGAGGGGGAGGTCATCAAGGACGTCGAGCCCGAGATGGGGTACCTCCACCGTGGGATCGAGAAGATCTCTGAGGACCGGCACTACAACGAGATCATCACGCTCATGGACCGGACCTGCTACGTCGCCGGCCTCGCGTGGGAGCAGCTGTTCATCGTCGCGGCGGAACAGGCGCTCCATATCACGCCCCCCGAGCGGGCGGAGTACATCCGGGTCCTTTCGGCGGAATTCCAGCGAATCGCGAGCCACATCATGTGGTACGCCGCGTTCGTTCAGGACATCGGGCTGATGACACCGTTCCTCTACGGGATGCGGGACCGGGACCTGATCCTGGACCTGTTCCAGAGCTACACCGGCGGCCGCCTCACCTACGAGTACATGCGCGTGGGCGGCGTGCGGAACGACCTTCCGCTCGGGTTGACCGACCGGTGCCGGAAGGTTTGCGACTGGCTCATGGACCGGTTCGTAGAGTACGACCGGCTCTGCCTGTCCTCCACCCCTTTCCACGAGCGGTGTGACGGACTCGGAGTGCTCGAAGCGCCGGAGGCGATCGCCTACGGCGTCACCGGTCCGATGCTCCGATCGGCCGGCTCGCGCCGGGACCTGCGGAAGGACCGACCCTACTCCGTGTACGACAAGCTCCAATTCGACGTGGCCACCGCCACCACCGCGGACGTGACCGGCCGCTACCTGGTCCGGATGGAGGAGATGCGTCAGGCGGTCCGGATCATCCGCCAGTGCTTGGACTGGTTGGACGACCATCCCGGGCCGGTGATGGCCGCGCAGCTGCCCAGATGGCTGGGGGCTCCCTACGCACCGGTCGGCAACGAGGCGTACCTGCTGAAGCGGAACTATCCCACCGGGGTCGGCTTCTCGATGGTGGAGGAGCCCCATGGAGAAGCCGGCGCCTACATCGTGAACGACGGTGGCGAGCATCCGTACCGGGTGAAATTCCGCTCGCCGGTGCTGATCAACATCTGGGCGTCCAAGCGATACCTGCCGGGCTATCGCGTGGCGGACATCCCGCCGATCATGGGCAGCGTCGACGTGTGTGTCGGGGAGTGCGACCGGTAAAGATCCATGTCAACCATCACGCTCTTCTCGGCCTCGGATGCGATCGCGGCCTTTCTGCTGGCGCACATCGCCTACGTGTTCCCCGCTCCCGTGAAGGGCTGGATCACGTCCGGGGATGTGGTCCTCGGTCTGGCCTCCCTCATCTTCGGCGTCATTCTCCTGGGCGCGAGCATGATCAACACGATCATGCTGATCTGGTGGGAGCGGAAGCTCCTCGGCCGGTTCATGGACCGGCGCGGTGCGATGCATGTGGGGTTCGCCGGGCTCCTCCAGAACTTCGCCGACGGCCTCAAACTGTTCCGCAAGGACACCTTCCGGCCCTCCAAGGCCGACTCGCTCGGATTCTGGATGTCGCCCACCGCCTACATGGTCACCTCGGTGGTCATCTTCGGCATTCTGCCGATCTCGACCGGATGGAACGGCGGCTCGCTGCCGTTGACGCTGCTGCTCGCGCTCGTCATCTTCTCCTTCGCGCCGCTCTTCATCTTCCTCGGCGCCTGGGCCAGCAACAACAAGTACGCCCTGATCGGCGGGATGCGCTCCGCGGCCCAGATGATCGCCTACGAGGTGCCGATCCTGCTGGCCGTCGTGGCGGTCGTCGTCCTCTCGGGCTCGTTTAACCTCACGACGATCGTCCTCGAGCAGCGGAACTACTGGTTCTGGGCACCGCTGTTCCTCGCGCTGATCGTCTTCCTGACCGGCATGCTCGCCGAGATGGAACGGATTCCCTTCGACCTGCCCGAAGCCGAGGCCGAGCTGGTGGAGGGATGGAACACCGAGTACGGGGGCATGCTGTTCGCGTTCTTCATGCTGGCCGACTATGTGCGCTACCTGGTCGGCAGCATCCTCGTAGTGCTGCTGTTCCTCGGCGGCTGGACGCTCCCGACGTACGTCCCCTCGGCCCTGACCAGCTTCCCGCTCGCCGGCATATTCTGGTTCATGGTGAAGGCGTATCTCGTGTTCGGCGGCTTCGTGTGGGTGCGGGCCTCCCTCCCGCGGATCCGGACCGACCAGCTGCTCCGACTCGGCTGGATGCGGATGGTCCCGCTGGCGCTCCTGAGCGTCGTGCTCGCTGCGCTGGTCGTGGCGGCGCATTGCCTGCCGGTCCTCGGGTGCGTGCCGTCGATGGGGGGCTGACGCGATGGCCGAACCCGCCCCCTCTCCCCCTGGGGAGGCCCCCGGCACCGAAGAGAAGCCCCTGTTGTGGGTGACACGCCCGCTCGCCACCGCGGCGCGGCAGTTCGCGAAGAGCCTCTGGCGTCCCTCGACCGTGATCTACCCGTTCGAGCGGCTCGAGGACCCGAAGTTCCGCGGCGAAGTTGCGGTGGCCTCGGGCAGACCGATTGGCGTCGGCGAGATCTGGGACAATTACCGAGGGGTCCACGCGCTCAACATCAACACCTGCATCTCCTGCAACCTCTGCGCCTTCAGCTGCCCCGACGTCTGTATCGAGATGGTCACCGTGCCAGGCGGCGACCCGAAACACCCGAAGAAATGCCCGCAGATCGACTACGGCAAATGCTCCTTCTGCGGGTTCTGCTCGGACGCCTGCCCCGAGGGCTGCCTCTCGATGACCACCCGCTACGAGCTCACGGCCCACAAACGCGAGGAGATGGTCTACTCCCCGGCGAAGATGTTTGAGGTCTACAAGTCGAAGTTGCCGATGAACCCGATCCGGGTGGAGCGGCCCAAGAACGAGGACCAGATACTCCTCGACCCGCCGATCTGCATCGGCTGCAACGCGTGCGCCCGGGACTGCCCCACCCAGTGCATCACCATGCTCGACATTCCTAAGACGACGCCGAAGCCCGGCGAGAAGGTCCCCAAGCGGATCTGGAAGGAGCCAGTCATCAACGACTCCGACTGCGTGCGATGCGGCACCTGCATCAGTGTGTGCCCCAAGGACTGTCTGTTCTGGGGGACTCGCCAGTGATCCTCGATCTGCTGGCATTCCTCGTGCTGGCCGTCACCGCGGTGGTCAGCGCGATCGCGGCGCTGGTCGTTCGCGAGCTCGTCCACACCATCATCTGGGTGGCGCTCTTCTTCGTCACCCTGGCTGGGTTCTACTTCCTCGTCTCGGCGCCGTTCCTTGGGGTCTTGCAGCTCGGCGTATACGCTGGCGCGGTCACCATCCTGCTATTGTTCGGGGTAATGGTCACCCGCAAGCGGATCTTTGCCCGGGAGGCCGCGACCGGGCTCGGGCCGGCACCCATCGCCCTGGCGCTCCTCATCGTGGTCGTCCTCGCGACCGCCGCCTCGACGATCCCGGCCTCCACGACGCAAATCACGGAATACCCGGTCAGCGCGCTGTCGTACACGCTGTTCAACCAGTACGGCGCCTGGCTCTTGCTGCTCGGCCTGGTCATGTTGCCCGCGCTCGCGGGAGCGATCTACCTCGTACGGGAGGGACGCGAGTGACGGACCTGCCGCTGGCGGGGTTCCTGGCCCTCTCGGCGGTCCTCCTCGGCGTCGGGCTGTTCGGGATCCTGACGCGCCGCAACTTCATCCTCCTCCTCATCGCCATCGAGGTGGCGATGAACTCGGCCATCCTCAACTTCGTCGTCTTCGGTTCGTACTGGGGAACGGTCCCCACCCACGGCCTCGAGGGTCAGTCGGTGGCCGTCGTGCTCGTCGGACTCGCTGCCACCGAGGTCGCCGTGGGCCTGGCCATCGTGCTCGCCCTGAATCGCCTACGAGGATCGATCAACGTCGCCGAGGCGACGGTACTGAAGCTCTGAGGGGAGACCAGTGTCGGGACCCCTCAACGCACTGTTCGCCTGGGCCTTTCTGGTCCCGCTCGGACCGACGCTCGCCTTCGTGGTGGTCGGACTGTTCGGCCGCCGGATGCAGCGCCTCGAGTGGGGCGGCTGGGTGGCGGTCGGGGCGGCCTTCGTCGCCATGGTCCTCGGGGTGCTGATCGCCATCGGAGAGATGCTCTCGCCGGGCACCTACACCGACCGGAACATCGCGTGGTTCACGCTGCCGGGGAACGGTACGGGTACGTTTCCCCACGGCTTCTCGCTCGTAATGGGTACCCTCGTCGACCCGCTGTCGGCGATCATGCTGATCGTCGTCACGGTCGTCGGCTTTCTGGTGATGCTGTACTCGATCAGTTACATGCGCCGGGACGCGGGTCTACCCCGGTACTATGCCGAGCTGTCGCTGTTCCTCGCCTCGATGCTCGGGCTCGTGCTGGCCGACAACCTGCTCCAGTTTTTCCTCTTCTGGGAGCTTGTCGGGGTCTGCTCGTACTTCCTGATCGGATTCTATTACCAGCGGCCCGCTGCCGCGAGCGCCGCGAAGGAGGCGTTCCTCGTCACCCGCGTCGGCGACGTACTCTTCCTCGGCGGGATCTTCATCTATTTCCAGCAGTTCGCCACGGCGGGGCCGGCCCCCGGGTGGGCCGCCTCGGGCTTCCTGTTCGTCCATCACGGGATCCCGTTCCTGGCGCTTCTCCACCCGTCCAACCCGACCCTCTTCACGGTGGCCGGGCTCTTGATCCTCGGCGGCGCCGCGGGCAAGTCGGCGCAGTTCCCGCTCGACGTCTGGCTTCCCGATGCGATGGAAGGCCCCACGACCGTCAGCGCTCTGATCCATGCCGCGACGATGGTGGCGGCCGGAGTGTACCTGCTCGCCATCACGTCCGTGTTCATCGGGTTCAGCTCCACCGACCTGCTCGTCATCGTCGCGATCGGCGGATTCACGGCCTTCTGGGCCGCGTCGATGGCCATGGTGAACCGCGACATCAAGCGCGTCATCGCCTATTCGACGGTCTCCCAGCTCGGCTACATGGTCCTCGCCATCGGCGCGGGCTTCACGATGGTGGGGCTCTACCACCTGTTCACCCACGCTTTCTTCAAGGCCCTCCTGTTCCTCGCCGCCGGCGCGGTGATCCACGCCGTCGAGACGCAGGACCTGTTCAAAATGGGCGGGCTCCGCAAGACGATGAAGATCACCTCGATCGGCTTTCTGATCGGCGGGCTGTCGCTCGCCGGCATCCCGCCGCTGGCCGGGTTCTTCAGCAAGGACGACGTGCTGAGCAGCGTCTACACCGCGGCCCAGACCCACCCGCTGTACTGGCCGTTCTACGTCCTCGCCTTACTGACCGTCTTCATGACGGCGTACTACATCTTCCGGGTCTGGTTCCTCACCTTCTCGGGGGAGCATCCCCGGGACCCGACGCTGCCCCACGCCCACGACGCGCCGTGGACAATGACCGTCCCGATCGTGGTCCTGTCGGCCCTCGCCGTCCTCGCGGGCGCTCTCGTATTCGTCCCCCAGTTCGGAGGGCTGTTCGCCGCGGGGGTGGGATTCCCCGCCACACCGGGCGTTCCCCCCACCTACACCACCACCGACATCCTGCTCTCCTCCCTCTCGGTGGGACTCGGCGTCGGAGGCATTCTCACGGCGTACGTGCTGTGGGGGAACGGACGGGTCTTCGCCCTGCCCGAGAGCTCGGGCGCGCAACCGATCCGACGGCTCCTGCTGGAGCGGTACTACGTGAAGGTCGGCGTCGACTGGTTCGGCCGCCGGGTCGTCTACACCGTGGCCCGGTTCTTCGACTTCGTCGATGAGTACGTCATCGATGGGACGATCCACGGGTTCGAGCGCCTATTCTCCGACCTCTCGATCCGACTGCGCCGGATCCAGTCCGGCATCGTGCTCGACTACGCGGCCTACGTGATCGTGGGCCTGGCGGTCTTCCTGGTGTTCCTGTACCTGATCGTGCCGGCGATCCCCGCGCTCGGAGGGGGCTGAACGATGGTCGGTATCCTCACCATCACTATCGCGACGCTGTTCGTGGGGACCGTCGTCACCTTCTTCGCCGGTCGCCAGGCCCGGTATGTCGCGGCCGGAGTGTCGGCGGTCTTCCTTGCGGAGATCGCCCTGATGTTCCTCCAGTTCACTTGGCCGGCGGTCGCGGTAGCTCCGAGCCACTTCGCGGAATCGGAAAGCTACCCGTGGATCCAGATCGCCTGGCTGCACGTCAACTTCACCGTCGGGATCGACGGCATTTCGCTGGTCCTGATCCTGCTCACGGGGATCCTGCAGGCCGTCACGGTCGCCTACTCCTGGACAGAGCAGAAGGAGCCGGCGGCCTGGTTCGGCCTCGTGTTGCTGACCTGTCTCGGATGCTACGGCGTGTTCGTCGCGTTGGACGTCCTGCTGTTCTTCGTGTTCTGGGAGACCGTGCTCATCCCGATGTTCTTCCTCATCGGGTACTGGGGCGGGCCGCGGCGGCGATACGCGGCGCTCAAGTTCTTCATCTACACGCACGTCGCGTCGGTGACGATGCTGGTGGCCCTCTTGGTCACCGCGTTCTATTCCCACAGCCCGTCGCTCGATTTCGCGAGCCTCGCCGGCTCGGCCTCCGTGCTCGCCGTCCCCACCCAGATCGTTCTCTTCCTCTCGCTGTTCTTCGGCTTCGGCGTCAAATTCCCGATCGTTCCGTTCCATACCTGGCTCCCCGACGCGCATGTCGAGGCGCCGACAGGAGGCTCGGTGCTGCTCGCCGGGCTCCTTCTGAAGCTCGGCGGCTACGGATTGATCCGGTGGGGGCTCGAAATTCTGCCGGTCGCTCTCGAGCACACGGCGCCGATCCTCTACGCCGTCGCCTTCGCCTCCATCATCTGGGGCGCGGGCGTCTCGCTCGCCCAGCGGGACTTGAA
>JASHQC010000062.1 GCA_030037735.1 Thermoplasmata archaeon | reverse complement strand
TCGGACCACTTGGGCGCGCTCGTGGAGCGGGCCCGGCCGTTTCCGCTCGAACGGCTCCGGCGGGCGCACCGCGTCGTGTACGAGATCGCCGCGAACTGGAAGCTGGTCCTCCAGAACGCCAACGAGTGCTACCATTGCCCCGGGGTCCACCCTCAGCTCGTGAAGATCACCCCCTACACGTCCGGTGAGGAGGACATCCACCGGGGCCCGATCTTCGGCGGCTGGATGGACATGGTCGACGGCGCGGAGACGCTCACGGCGAACGGGAAGAGCGCCCGGAAACGGTTCCCGAGGCTCTCGGCCGAGGACCTCCGGCGGGTTTACTACTACGTGCTGTTCCCGGCCAACTTCCTGGCGTTGTCGACGGACTACGTGACGATGGACTGGTTCCAACCGATGGGCCCGGAACGGACCCGCCTCATCTTTGACGTCTACGTGGACCGGGACGAGACGGACCCCGCGCGGGATGCGATGGATTTCTGGGAGACCACGAACCGCCAGGACTGGCACATCTGCGAGATGGCCCACCTGGGGTCGAAGACCATCGCGTACGACCAGGGTCGGTACAGCACAGAAGAGGACACCGTGCACGCGATCGACCAGTACTACCTGCACCAGATGGGTCTCGTCGGCGAGACGCACGAGTAAGACGGGGACCCGCGTCGAGGGAGTTCCCGGAGGAGAGCGCACCGACCATGGCCGAGTTCGATGCCGTGGTGATCGGCGCCGGTCACAATGGCCTGGTCGCGGCCGGGTACCTCTCCCGGGCCGGGGCGCGCGTACTGGTGCTCGAGAAGCGGGGGATCGTCGGGGGCGCCTGCGTCACGGAGGAGCCGTGGCCCGGTTTCAAGATCAGCACCTTCGGCTACGCTGCAGGCCTCCTGCGGCCGAAGATCGTCGAGGACCTGGAGCTCAAGCGGTTCGGCTACGAGCCGATCCTGTGCGACCCCCAGGGGTTCTCCCCCTTCCCGGACGGCCGCTCGCTCACGATGTGGTTGGACGACGAGAGGACCCAGGAGGAGATCGCCCGGTTCTCGAAAAAGGACGCGGCGGCGTACCCGAAGTACGTGGCCTGGTGGGACGAGGTCCTCGAACAGATCGAGCCGATCCTGCTCTCCCCGCCCGTGCCCCTCGGGGAGATGCTGAGCTCCTGGAAAGGGGGCGACCCGCAGCAACTGCTCAAGGATCTCTTCCTCCAGAGCGCTGCGGATCTCCTCGACGGATGGTTCGAGTCTGAAGAGCTCAAGGGAATGCTCGCCTCGTCGTCCATCATCGGCACCTTTGCCGGCCCGAGGACGCCCGGCACCGCGTACATCCTCGCCCACAACGAGCTCGGTTTCCTGGACGGCCATCGGCGGATCTGGGGGCTCGCCAAGGGCGGCATGGGGGGCATCACGCAGGCGATGGCCCGGGCCGCGACCCATTTCGGGGCCGCCATCCAGACCGGCACCGGGGTCCGCCAGATCCTGGTCGAGGGGGGCCGGGCCGTCGGGGTCGTAACCGAGGCGGGGGCCGTGCACCGGGCGCCCATCATCGTTTCCTCGCTCGACCTCAAGCAGACGTTCCTTCGGCTCCTCCCGGAGGACGCCGTGGACCTCGGCTTCCGCCTGCGCGTGAAGAAGATACAGAACCGGGGCGCCTGCCTCAAATTCAACGCGGCGCTCGACGGGTTGCCCCACTACACGGCAGCCCCGGACTCTGCGCGGATGAACGGGTCGCTCGACATCGCGCCGTCGGTCGACTACCTGGAGCGCGCCTTCGACGAGGCGAAGTACGGCCGCTTCTCGAGCCGGCCGTACATCGACACCTACCATCAGAGCATCCTCGACCCGACGGTGGCCCCACCGGGGCAGCACACGATGAGCTGCTTCGTCCAATACGCCCCTACCGAGCTCCGGGGAATGGACTGGAACGACGCTCGGTCCCATGTGGCCGAGACAGTGCTCGACACGCTCCAGGAATACGCCCCGGACATTCGGAAGAGGGTGCTCCACTGGCAAGTGGTCACTCCGAAGGACATGGAGAGCTTGATTGGAATGACCGGCGGGAACATCGACCAGGGGGACATCACGCCGGACCAGCTATTCTCGTTCCGGCCCGTCCCTGGCTGGACGTCGTACCGGACCCCGCTCCCCGGGCTCTATCTCTGCGGCTGTGCCACGCACCCGGGGGGAGGCGTCCTGGGGGCTCCAGGACATAACGCAGCCCAGATCATCCTCTCGGACCGGAACGCCCGCCGGGGCGGCTCTTCGGCCTCCGCCGACCTCCCGGCGCCTGCGTAAGCGTCGGCCTCCCCCGATAGTGGCCCCCGGGGTCCCTGAGAGGGTATATCAAGGGGGGTAGGCTAGGCCCCCAGCCGCCCCTGGACAGGATCGTCGCAATGGAACCGAAGTGGCTCCGGGTCTCGGCCATCGTGGTTGCCCTGCTGACCCTGGGGTCGGCCTACTCGGTCTACACATACTACCAGAGTTCGGCGGTCACCGGCTGCAATCTGCAAAGCACCAATCCGCTCATCTTCGACCAAGCCGAGCAGGTCCACACCCTCGACCCGCAGTGGGCCTACTCCACCCCCGACTGGGGCGCCGCGCAGCAGGTCTACCAAGCGCTGATCATGTACAACCAGTCGAGCACCACGACGTTCGACGGGCAACTGGCGGAGAACTGGACCGAATCGACCAACGGACTCCACTGGAACTTCACCCTCTGGCCGGATGTCCACTTCTCGAACGGGGACCCGTTCAATGCCTACGTGATGTGGTACTCGCTGTACCGGGTCCTCGCGATGTACGGGGCCGACCAGTATCTGCTCGACGAGAACTTCTGGCTCCCGAACGATTGGTACAACAACCCGAACGCGACGTACACCAACCAGGTGGAGCAGAGTCTCCTCTGGGAACTCAACAACTTCAACTTCACCAACCCGAAGAACGGGCCGGCCAATGAGACCGCCGCCCTCTACGCCTCGAACCAGTCGTTCCAGGTGCTCGGCCCGTACGAGATCGAGCTGAACGTCGGGGACGGGTACATCGATACCAACTACACCCAGCCGATCGCCTACACCTACCTCTTGGCGGAGATGTCCTCCGTCGGCGCGGACGCCGTCGATCCTATCGTGATCGATGCGCACGGCGGGGTCACCGAGGCCGTCAATTCCTGGATGGAGGACAACATGGTGGGCACCGGGCCGTACGTCCTGGACCTGTGGAGCCCGGGCAACAGTATCTCCTTCAAGCCGAACACCAACTACTGGGCCGCCGAGGGGAACCCGTCCCCGGCCTCGACCGAGCCGTGGAACAACAACCTCCAAGCGGCGAAGGAATCGTTCGAGATCAGCTTCCAGGAAGACCCCTCGATCAACATCCAGAACCTCCGGAGCGGGGCGGCCGCGGGCGCCTCCTTTGCCTTCCTAGGGCCCGGTACGATCACCGCGCTGCAGGGCAACTCCTGCCTCGCGGTCGACCCTCTCTCGCTCGCTTATTCCGTCGCGAACGGCGGCTGGTGGATCTACATGAACCAGTCCTACGCGCCGTTCAACAACCTGACCGTTCGGGACGCGATCGCCCACGCGATCAACGTCTCGTACATCGACAGCGTGGCGTTCGGCGGGTGGGCCTCCCAGTGGGTCGGCCCCGTGCCCCCGGGGTACCCCGGCTATAACCCCAACAACCTGACGCCGTACGCCTTCGACCCGACGCTGGCGAAGCAGCTCATGGCGGAGTCTCCGTGGCCCCACGGGTTCAATACCGCAGCCAACCCCCTTCCGTTCGTCTATGTAGGCCCGAGCCCCGACTGGGACACGGCGATGACCTTCGTCGCGCAGAACCTTTCCAGCATCGGGATCTACATCACGCCGATCGCGCTCAATCTGCCGACGTACTACACCGAGCAGGGGTTCGACCTCACGACCGGCCTCTGCATCGCCCAGGAGCATCTCAACGGGGGACCGTTCGAGATCGGCATGGAGTTCTATTCCTCGGACTGGATCGCGCCGGATGACTGGACGCTCAACAACGTCTGGAACTACGGCTCCGCCAACCAGTGCATGGGCGGTTACAACAACCCCGCCATGAACGCCCTGGCGATCCAGGCCGCCGGCGAGCACAATGAGACCAAATTCCTCCAGGACTACGCCACGATGACCGAGACGATGTACTACAACTACACCGACGTCTGGTTCAACGTCCCGACGCTGTTCGCGGTCTACAACAAGAACGTCCACGGCCTCTTCCCGAACCCCATCGGGAGCTGCCTCCCGGCCTGGAACCTCGAGTGCAACACCGAGTACGCCACCTGACCTTCCACTTCCGGGGCCCCCCCGGGCGGGGGAGCCCCCCTCGGGGGGAGCGATAGGCTAATGGGCCGGGCCGGCCCCCCGCGCCCGGGGGTTTGGAAGCATTCCCACCCAGAGTGCCAAGGTCGTCCAGGTCGGTAGCGGAGCCGTCGGTCAGGTCATTGCCCGCCACCTCGTCCAGAGCCCGGCGGTCCGAGAGTTCGTGCTCGCGGACCTAGATGGGCTGCTCGCCCAGAGCGTGGCCGCGGGACTTTCGAGTCCCAAGGTGAAGGGAGTAGCGCTGGATGCCGGCGACGCGGCCGCGGTGGCGGCGTTCGTCCGGGGAGCGGACGTCCTGGTCAACGCCACCATTCCCCGGTTCAACACGACCCTGATGACGGCGGCCCGCGAGGGTCACGTCGCCTACATCGACCTCGCTTCGGCGTCAAGCGACCCCTTCGTCGACGACGCCAAATGGAAGGCCGCGGGAGTGCCGGCCATCATCGGCATGGGGGAGGACCCCGGCCTGAGCAACGTCTTCGCCCGCCACGGGGCGGACCAGCTGGACTCGGTCGACTCGATCCGCATCCGGGATGGCGACACGGCATCGAGCCCCGAGTTCCCGTTCATCTGCCTCTTCAGCCCTGAGACGTTCATCGGGGAGACCCTGAACTCCTCCCGCATCTGGCGGAACGGGGCCTACAGCGCGGTCCCGCCGTTCGGAGAGTATGAGCGATACACCTTTCCTCCCCCGGTCGGTCCGCAACCGGTCTACGAGGTCGACCACGAGGAGGTCGACACCCTGCCCCGGTTCATCGGGAAGGGGGTGAAGTACGTCGATTTCAAGCTCGCGCTGGACGACCGAACGGTCCGGGTCCTCCAGACCTTCCAGGACCTCCAGATCTTCGGGAACGACCGACCGGACAACGTGGCGGCGCGCAAGGCGATCCTCAACGTCATCCCGAAGCCCGCCGACCTCACGGGCAAGGTCGAGGGCTCGGCGGCCCTCGTGGTGGAGGTGGATGGCACCCAGAACGGCCAACCCCGCCGCCTCCGATTGTCCACCCTCATCAGCCACCCGGAAGCCGCCCGGCGGTACGGATCCACCGGGACGGCCTACCTGACCGGCACCGGTGGCGCCGTGGGGGCCCTGTTGCTCGCGACGGGACAGATCCGGGCGCCGGGGATGCACTCCCCCGAAACCCTGGACCCGGCGCCGTTCCTCCCCCTCCTGGCCGAGCGCGGTGTGAAGGTCCTCACGGAGGACCTCCCGCGCCAGGCCTCCACCGCCAAACGGGCGGGCAAGTCGAAGAAGCGGTAACGCCGGTTCCCGCCGCTCCCCCGTTCTTCACGTCGGGGCGCCGCTGGACACGCGTCCGACCTCGCCGGCCGAGGCCGCGGTGACGGCGAGGGCCCGCCGGCTCCGCGGGTCGAGGATGTCGCGGAGCCCGTCCCCGAGGAGGCTGAATGCCAGCACGGTCACGAACACGGCAAGGGCGGTGAAGAGGGTCGGCCAGGCGTCGAAGGCGAGGTCGGCCTGGTACGAGGCGATCATCGAACCCCACTCGGCGGTGCCCGGGGTGAAGCCGATGCCCAAGAACGTGATCGTGGAGAAGGTGATCAGGACGCTCCCCACATCGAGCGTGTAGTACACGATGAGGGGCTCGGTGATGTTCCGGATGATGTGGCGGGTCAGGATCTTCGGGTCCGAGAGCCCCGCGGCCTTAGCGGCCACGATGTACGGCGTTCCCTTGACCGCCAGCACCTCGCCCCGGACCAACCGGACGTAGAAGGGCCACCACGTCGCGGCGATGGCGAACAGGACGACGGTGAACCCCCGGCCGAGCACCTCGGCGATCGCCAGCGCGAGCACAAGACTCGGAAAGGCCAGGAAGATGTCGGTCACGCGGAGGATCACCACGGAGACCAGTCCGCCCACCGTGCCCGGCGTGTCCCAGAAGCCGGCGATGAGCCCAAGGACTCCACCCACGCTCAGAGAGAAGAGCGTGATGCTGAGCCCGATGCTCAGGTCGATCGGAGTCGCCGCCAGGACCCTCGAGAAAACGTCCCGCCCGGCTTCGTCGGTGCCGAAGGGGTGGGCCAAGCTGGGTCCGAGGTACTTCGCCCCGGAGGGGATGATGATCGAGTACGGGACGATGGTCATCGGATGGCCGACGAGCCCGGTGACCAGCGGGACAAGCCAGACGAGGAGTCCCGTCACGCAGATGATCGCCACGAGAATGAAGCCGATGAGCGTAAGCGGGTTGGCGCGAAGAACGGCGTACAGGGTCGCAAACTGATCCCGTCGGGAAGCTCGATGATGGACGGCGGCATCGACCGCCGCGGCCATTTCGGCGGTCGTCAACGCGGCGGAAGGTGGCAGCTCGCCGGAGTCGGCCATCTAGCGCCACTCCACCCGCGGGTCTAGGATGCCGTACAGGATGTCCGCGACGAGGTTCGCGATGACGACTCCGATCGAGAAGACGATGACCGTCCCGACGACGCCCGTGAAGTCGTAGCTTTCGATCGACTGGTACGCATAGTAACCGATCCCGGGCCACTGGAAGATCTCCTCGATGACGACGGTGCCCGAGAGCAGGTAGCCGGCGGTCAGGCCCAGGACCGTGACCGTCGTGATCAGGGCGTTGCGGAGGGCATGCTTGTACAGCACCCAAACCTCGCTGAGTCCCTTCATGCGCGCCGTGCGCACGTACTCGAGCGGGAGCACCTCGAGCATCGACGCCCGCGTCATCCGGGTGGCGATCCCGAGATTGAAGAACGCCAGCGCGATCGCCGGTAACGCCAGGTGCTCGAGGGCGTTGAGCGTCCACGGGATGTTGCCGGCGATCAGCGCGTCGACCACCGACATATGGGTGTACTGGTGGAACGGTGGGGTGCCCGTGAACGCCCCGGTCGGAGCGATATGGAGCGCCGGGGCGACCAGGATCGCGAGAATCAGGCCGCCCACGTACGTCGGGACCGCCCAGCCGCTCAGGTAGAACACCCGGACCAGGTGGTCGGCCCAGCGGCCGCTGCTGTTGGCGGCTATGACGCCGAGCGGAATGCCGACAACGATCATCAGGAGGAGCGCCGCGATGACGAGCTCGAGGGTGGCCGGGAAGTACGTCGCAATGAGCGTCAGGACCGGCTGCTGGTTCACTTGGTCGATGCCCCAGTTGCCCGTCAGGAGGGTCGCCAAGTACTGGTAGAGCTGGACGTAGATGGGATGGTTCAACCCGAAGAACTGCACGCAATGTTCGTAGGCGAGTTTTCCGGCGTGGGGCCCGACCCACGCGATGCAGGGGTTCGAGACGGAGAGGTGGCTGACGACAAAGGTGACGACGATTGCGCCGAAGAGCACGAGCACCAGTTGGACCATTCGTTTGGCGATGAACACGACCAGGTCGCTGAGGCTGCGTCCCACTGGTGGACCCCCCGGGCCGACGCCGACCGCCCGGTCGGGTCGACAAGGGCTGGGCACCGAGAGGCAGCGGACTACTAATATCTCCCGACGGCGGCCTGTCGCGGTGGAGCACCGCCGGCAGCGGCTCCCCTTGCCCACTGGGAGCCGGGACTGGCGGGGTTCGAACTAGTTCGTGGGTTCCGGACTCTCTCCCACGTTGAGAATGACGGTTTTGATCTCGGTGAACGCCTCGATCGTCCACTTGCCCGCGACACGGCCGAAGCCGCTCTTCCGGAATCCGCCCCACGGATGGCTGTAATCCCAGTACAGGACCGGGTCGTTGATCACAACCTGGCCCGCCTTGAGCTCGCGGGCGAGCGTGAACGCGCGCTT
>JASHQC010000061.1 GCA_030037735.1 Thermoplasmata archaeon | reverse complement strand
ATCGCCTTCGGACGGTACGCGCTGGGAACCCCCGCGGTCGCCGGAGGAACGACGGGCCACCACCACCCTCACCACGGCTAGACGGTGGTGCTCGGACCCGGTCCGAACGGCGCGGCGCTCGGGGAGCTGATGCTCCGCTCCCTCGGGGGCCGGGCCTCGGCCACCGCCCCGCATTCCGCCACGACCCGCGGTCAATCGTCACACACCCATCGGCCGGAGTTCGGGGCCTGGCTCCTCGTTGCCGCGGTCGAGAGAACGGAGGACGGCTCGCGGGACGGTTGGAGGGCCTACCGCAGGCCCTTCTCCCGGTGCACGGCCCTTCTGATTCGGCGCAGGGGTCCACCCGCGACCCCCTGGTGACCGGGTCGGGCGTCTGCCTCCCGCGGTCCGCGTTACCGGCAGCCTGCCTAGGTTGACCCGTCGGCGAGATCCTAGCGACGGGCCCGCCGGGATTCGAACCCGGGTTCGAGGCTCCGGAGGCCTCTGTGATGTCCAAGCTATACTACGGGCCCGCTAGCGATGACATCGGGCCACCGACGAACGGGTATGGACTTTGCGGCCTCGATGGTTCGGGCGGTTGTGTCACGTCGGGCCCTGCTCGAGGTGACGTTCCTGGTGATTTCCCGGTTCAAGACCAACCCCTAGGCGGCCCTCCTCGTGGCCGAGCTGTTCCGATTCTGTTTCGTGCGCTGGGACGGGTGATGTTTTAGCGGGCAGAGTTCACTCAAATCCGGGGGAGCGAGAGCGACATGTCATCGGTGGCGAGCCGCTCCTCGAGCGACGATCTAGCCCTGCCAAGTTCCCCTATACCGGTTCCCAAGACCTCCGACACCTTCGATTCGCGGTACGCCACCCGCATCATGCTGCTGCTGGCCGGAATCGTGCTGGTGGTACTGTACATTGAGGGGATGCTGACCCCCTCTCTCCCCACGATCGAGTCGGATTTCCACGTCGATACTGCGCAGGTCACGCTGATCATCTCGGCCTATGCCGTCTCCGGCGTAGCGCTCAGCCCCATCATCGGCAAACTCGGCGACATCTACGGGAAGCGGAAGGTCATGATCACCGTCATGTTCACCTACGCGGTCGCCGTTTCCGTCACCGGCTTCTCCCCCAACTTCGATTTCATGGTGGGAGCGCGAACCATCCAAGGCGTCGGCCTCACCATCATGCCACTCGGAATGTCGCTTATGCGGGAGGAATTCCCTCGGGAGATGGTCCCTCGCGCCCAAGGGATCCTGAGCGCTATGTTCGGGATCGGCTTCGCCGTCAGCCTTCCGCTTGGGTCGTGGGTCTCTCAAGACTACGGGTGGCGCTGGACCTACCACTCGGCAGTCCCGTTCGTCGTGATTATGGCGATCCTGGTCTTCCTGCTCGTGAAGGAGTCTCCCTACCGCCGCCCCGACACGCCGGTCGACTATCTCGGGGCGCTGTTTCTGGGCCTCGGCCTCACCGGAATCGTGGCGGCCCTTTCCCAGGGCGAATCGTGGGGATGGACCTCGGCGCTGACCTTGAGTTTCCTCGCGCTCGGGCTGATCATGTTCGTCCCGTTCGCGCTCGTCGAGCGGAAGCTGACGGCCCGGAAGCGCGAGCCCATCGTCGACATGCGCCTGCTCGGGGAGCGGAACGTGGCCGTCACGAACATCGTCCTGACCGTCGCCGGCCTCGGGATGTATCTCGCGCTGTTCAGCCTAATCTACCAGTTCGAGTACCCCACCGCTTCGGGAGGATACAATGCCGCGTGCAGTTCGCTCCTGCACTGCAGCTTCCAGATCCTTACGGCCGGTATCGACATCCTTCCGCTCGCGGCGGGGATGACCGTCGTTGCCCTAGCGGCGAGTTTCGTGGTCTCCCGGATCGGCGTCAAGCCGCTCGCGCTCGCTGGCGGGCTGGTCACGGCGTTGAGTTTCATACTCGAGGCGTACGCCCATACGCTGCAAACGGCCCTGATCGTGGAGGTGATCGTCGGCGCCGGCATCGGCCTTCTCAACGCCTCGATCATCAACCTTCTCATCCTCACGGTCGACCCCAAGGACATGGGCCAGGCCACGGCCATGAACAATGTGTTCCGTAACGTCGGCGGGAGTGTGGGTGCCCCCATCGCCGGCTCGCTCCTCGCTACGTACTTGCTGACGAGCGGGCCGTTCGCGGGGGTGTACCCCGCCCATATGGGGTTCCAGTACGCGTTCTACGTCGCCGCGGCCATCACCGTGGCCGGCACCGTGACGGTCGTGTTTGCCCAAGAGGTTCTCGGGGGCCGCCGGCACCCGAAGTTCGCCCATCTTCCGACGCTTCCCCGTCGGGGCACGCGCGCCACCCCGAGTTCGGTCCTACCGACTGATCCCCGGCCCGAAGTTCGCCCTTGAGCCAAATATCCGCTCTTCCGTCCGCCCGTTCTGTCGATCCCGCCGCCACTGTCGAGAACTCGTGCGGCTGCTTCGGAGCATCCAGTACGGGCACCAAGGACGGTAGTCGGAATATGGCAACTGGGCCGTGAACGAACAACCTATACTCTACTGCGGGCCCGCGCGTCGCCCCCGAGGCCGGCCCGTTCGAAGGGGCTCGCTCGACGGTCCCAATTGGTGATTTCCGGGTTGGACATCTCTCCATATCGGAGCGGCCGGATGAATGGCCTTGGGTCGACCATGCCCAGGCTGCGATCGATGGCCGAGATGGGGCTCTTATTGGGAGCCGCCATCGCCGTGCTCGTCCTTGCCGCTCTCGTTCTGTAACGGGGCGTTGTGGCGATAGGCGGGTCGAGCGCCGCGCCCGTCGGCGGGATGGGTCACTTGCCTTTGGGCTTGCCCTTGGGGGTCGCGGTCTTCGATTCGCTGTAACCGCACCGGCCACAGGACCGGCGATTATCGTGCTCGGCGAGGAAGACGCCGACGCCACACTTCGGGCAGGACTTGTGCGTGCGCGTGAGCGACTCACCCTGAATCAGGTAAAGACCCACCCGCGCCTTGCTCATGGATCAGCCCTCTTTCTTGGGTTCGTGCGCCGCTTTCGGCTTCCCCTCGTGCTTCGGGGGCTTCTCGGGCTTCCCCGCCTTCTCGCCATGCTCCGGCTTCTCGCCCTTGTGCCCTTCGTCCTTGTGGGTTTCCTTCGGGGCCTCGGGCTTATGGCCCTCCGGCTTGGGATGCTCCGTCTTCGGGTGCTCGGCTTTCGGGTGCTCCGCCTTTGGATGCTCCGGCTTGGGATGCTCTTTCGGGGGCTCTTCCTTGGGCGCCTCGGCCGGAGCCGGTGCGGCCTTTGGTTCCTCCTTCGGCGCCGCGGGGGCTGGTACCTCGGCAACCGGGGCAGGGGCCGTGGGCGCGGCCTTCTCGCGGAGGCCGTTCCGGATGAGGATATGCTCGCGGACGGTCACGTCGACGGCCTCCTTGGTGGCGTAGGCCATCGCCTCGCCGCGGGTCTTGGCGGTCCCGAAGCGCGCGTTCATGCGCTCGATGACGAGCCGGTCCGCGGGCACTTTGACCAGCTTGGCCAGCTCCTTGCGCACTTCGGCCCGAGGCGGGGTGGCGGCACCGGCGTGGTCGACTTCGAAGGTGTACTCCTTGCGATGCAGGAGCGGGTTCGGCCGCTCGTCGAGGATCTTAACGTCCAAGGGGCACCTTCCGGTATTCCATCTGTGCGATGAGCGACCGCGCGTTATCCTTCGTCCGGGGGTTGACCGGAACGAACGAGACCCCCGCACCCGGGATACCGTATATAACGGTCGCTCCCGAAGGAAGCGCTTCCACGAGGGCGAGCGCACCCAAGTCCTCCTCGCCGTCGACCACGATGAGTCCTCCCCCCTCGAACACGAGGTCGTGGATCGCCGTGCGCAGCGCTTCGGTCAACACCCCCGGCGGGTTGTGCACCTTGCGGACCCGAATCTGCGCGAGCGACGAAAAGGCGGTGGGGTCCACTGGCTCCTTCCGCTTGGTCTTGTAGTCGACGACCGCGACGAGCGGCGTCTTGCCGAGGCGCAGCGCCTGCGCCGTGACCATGTCGCCGCAGGCACCGAAGACCTTCAGCTCGCGAATCCGCCGGTCGGCCTCCGCGCCGGAGTAGACCGGTCCGTACCGCTCGGCCAGTCGAGGGCGGAGCGCTGCGGGGACGACCCAGACCCCTTCCTCGTCACTTGACACGGAGCGCGTACCGGCCGCCGGCATGAATGCCCATCTTGCGGGCGATCTCGGATTTCTCGGGGTCGACTACGAGCAGGTAGCCTTGCCACTCGCGACTGGTCTCCCCGCCGCACCGGGGGCATTTCGCCCCCTCGGAGATGAACATACAGTTCTTGCACGCCTTGAGTTGAATCATCGTTTACGCCTTCGGAGAAGTGGCCGCGGGCGGGGCCTCTTTCTTGGCGGCTACCGGAGATGCCGCGTCCTTCTTGATGACCGCCTTACCCGCCGGTTCCTTCTTGCCACCCTTCTTCGCGCCCTTGTCCTCGGCCTTCTTGTGGGCGTCGGTGATCCACTCGAGCCGTCCCAGGCCGGGCTGGCGCATCGTGAGACCAATCCGGCTGTCGCGGGGAGAAATCTCGGACAACGAGAGCGAAACGATGCGGGACCGGGTCTTGAACCCCACCTTGAGATCCTTCTTGGTCTCCACGCCGACGAGCCGCTGGTTGTGTTCGTCGACGTTGACTCGGTCGTCCATAATCTGCGAGACATGGAGCAGGCCGTCCAGCGGTCCAAACCGCACGAAGGCGCCGAACTTCCGGATCTCGACCACGGCGCCCTCCACGACCTCCTGGAGTTCCGGCTTGAACAGCAGCGCCTGGTACTCGACCTCTTGGTAGACGCCCCCGTCCCCGTGGATGATGTGGCCCTCGCCGACCGGCTTGACGTCCTTCACGATCACCGCGAGGCTCTGGCCATCGACGAGCTTGCCCTCGAACTGCTGTTGGGCGAGCTCCGTGAGCACGGTCTCCAGCTTCGGCCCCAACCGATGGGGAGGAACCCGGACGACATCGTGCCGGTAGTCGAGATAGTACATTGGCGGGGCCGCGCGAGTCGAGTGACCTATTAGATATTTGCCGCGGCGAGCGCCCGACCGGCGAAACGGCGAACCCGTGGGCCAAGCTATTTTGGGCGTTGCTGGGTCATCGCGCCATGCACCTACGGTACTCCGGCGTGCGGGTGACCGACCTGGAGCGCTCCCTCCGCTTTTACACGAAGGTCCTGGGGCTCCGAGAGGTCTCGCGAGGAGATCTGAGCCAATACGGACGGGGAACGTGGGTGCTGCTGAGAGACCCTGCCTCTCGCCAACAGCTCGAGCTCAACTGGTACCCCAAGGGCTCCCAGTTCAACGTCCCGTTCGTCATCGGCGAAGGACTGGACCATATCGGATTCTTCCTCGGTGCCGTGTCCGAAGCGGCTCTGAATCGGGTGTACCAGAGACTCCTACGCCAGGGGGCCGGACCGACCAGCGTCACGCCGGCCAGTACCGAGGGGTGGGTCGGGTACGTCACCGACCCCGACGGCAACTGGATCGAGATCTTTCGCGGAGAGACCGCGGCCGAGAAGCGTCGGGCCAAGGCCCAAGCAGCGGGAAAGAAGTCCCCGAAGAAACCCCAATAGTTTACTTGCGAAGACCAAGCGCCATATCGGTCACGGCCACGGACGAGGCGGCGTCGGGCGCGAGGTGGAACATCGCCCGGATGGCGTCGATGTTTTCCGGGACCACGATCGATTCCTGGTGGATCGCCTGGAAGAAGTGGAGCTCCGCCCCGTCCAAGTGGATGCCGTTCTCCCAAAGCACGTTCGCCATCATGTCCCCTCGTGGCGAGGAGTGGTCTCGGGCGTACTCGATGACCTGGGGCGTTCCTTCGACGCGCTCCCAGCTCCGGAAGATCTGGAATCGAGGGGTCTCCTGAAAGGCGGCAATCACGTCGGCCGTACTGGCCGGCGGCTTTCGCAAGCGCACGTGGTTCACGTGGATGTGCATGAGCGTCGTCGGAACGACCACGGCGGTGGTGGTGATGGCCAGGTCCGGAAAGATCGTCTGCGCATCGGGCGCGTGATGGGAGGGAAACTGGAAATTGGGCAGTATGGCGTTCACCGGGCCTTTCCGGGTCTCCGCCGGGTCGGCGGCCCGACGGATCAAGGTGGCGTCCCACTGCTCGATACCATACCGAGCGCGCAGCACCGACGCGGCCCGTACGATACCGGTCGTGTTGCACGACACTACCCGGACTCGATTCTTCCCCCGGGCCGCTTCGTAGTTCGCCAGTGCGCTGAACGACACCTCGGCGACGTCCGGCTTCTCCCCTCCCTGGAAGATCGCCCTCAGATGGGCCGCGTCGTACTTTGGGACCTGCTCGCGTCCCACCGTGTCCGGAGTCGCGTCCACGATGACGTCCGCCCGCCTGAACAGCTCGTCCGTCGTACCCTCGACGGCAATCCCGGCGGCCCGAAAGTCCTCCACGCGACCTTCCCCGCCGACGAAGAGAGGGTACTCCCGTTCGGACGCGATCCGGGCCTCAAAGCTGGGCCGGGTTTTGGCTACGCCGACGAGCACCATGTCGGGCTGCTTCGACACGGCATCCGCCACTCGCTTGCCGATCGTACCGAACCCGTTGACGGCCACCCGCACCGGCATGCTGTTCTCCGGCGGCGGAGCCGACTCGCGCATAAAGGGATTGAGGCGCGCCCGCCGAGACGGGAACGCTTTATCGACCGGTCGGCGTGGCGAACCGATTGCCAATGGACTTCGCGCTCAGCCCGGAGGAAGCGGCGTTCCAGGAAGCGGTCCGCAAGTTTGGCGATAAGGTGCTACGTCCCCACGAGCGGCAGATCGACTCTGAAGGACGGATCCCCGACGCGGTGCTGCAAGAGATGGCCCGTCTCGGTCTGCTCTCTCCGCTGGTGCCACCGGAATACGGGGGCCTGGGGGCGTCCGCGGTTCTCACCGAGCTTGCGGCGGAGGAAATCGGTCGCGGCGACTTCTCGATGGCGACCGCGGTGTTCTACCTCCTCGAGGCCGGGTGGGGCTGGACCCTCTCGCAGCACGGCACCGACGAGGCGAAGCGCGAGATTCTCCCGGCCGTAACGGCCGGGAAGGCGTTCCTCGGCATCGCGACGACCGAGCCCGGCGGAGGCAGCGACCTCGGTAACATGAGAACGGAATCGCGCCGGGAGGGGGATGGCTACGTCCTCCGCGGCGAGAAAGCGTTCCTAACGGGGGTGGAGGAAGCGAAACGGCTCGGCGGAGGCCACCTGACGCTAACCCACAACCGGAACGGTTCCGGGTTCAACTTCCTCTACGTTCCCACGAACTCGCCGGGAATCGCCTCCCAGAAGTTCGAGAACATGGGCCGGATGGGGATCTCTACCGGCGGGCTCACGTACGCCGATGTCCGGCTTCCCCTCCGGTATCGCGTCGGCGAGGAGGGCAAGGGGTTCCAGTACGCCATGGAGGGCTTTCAGGTGGCCCGAACGTTCGTCTCCGCGGCCTGCGTGGGCGCCGCGGAACGTGCCCTGGAGACCGGCATCGGCTGGATCAAGGAACGCCAGGCGTTTGGTCAGCCGCTGGGGAAGTTCGAGGGAATCCAGTTCGAGATGGCGGACCTCTACACCCAGATCGAAGCGGTCAAGTGGCAGTGCCGCCGGGCGGCCTGGCTCATCGACCAGCACGTGATGAAGGGCGACCCGTCCCACCGGTCCGAGATCGACAAGGTCGTGGCCAGCGTCAAGCTCACTGCTCCCCAGGTCGCGTTCGATACGGTCCGTCGCGTGATGATGTGGTTCGGCGCGGCGGGGTACACGAAGGACGTCGGCCTTGAGCTAGGGTTCCGGGGCATCATGTCCTACATGGTCGGGGCCGAGGGAGGTCTCAACATCATGCGCATCATCCTCGGTCGCGAGCTTCTGGGCAAGGAGTTCGTGCCGTACAAGTAGACCGATGGCGACTCCGCGGGGCCGGCGTCGCACAATCGCCGAACGACGGTTTCACCGCTGGGTCCGTACGCACCTCCCCGCAGGGCGGATGGGCCCGCTTCCTCTCGGCGACGACGCCGCGGCGCTGCCAGTGGGAGGAAACCGGTTCGTGCTCCTCTCTTCCGATGCGTTGATCGATCATGTCCACTTCCGGCGGTCGACACCGCCCTCACGAATCGGAGAGGCGGCCACCGCTGTGAACCTGAGCGACATCGCGGCCAAGGGCGGCCGTCCCGCCGCGATGTTGATCGACCTGCTCGTTCCGCCCGGCACTCCTGAAGGGTGGGCCCAAGCAGTTTTGCAGGGGGCGGAACGAATGGCCGCGCGCTTCGGGTGCCATGTGGTGGGCGGCGACACTAAGCCGAACGCCACGCGGACCGTCGTGGGAGTCTCCGTCGGGTGGGTCGGACGGGAAGCGATGCCGGCGCGGAGCGGAGCCCGTCCGGGAGATCTCGTCGTCACGACCGGATTCGTGGGGTTCGGAGGAGCCTATCGCTTGAACGTAGCGGAGTCGTTGCGCATCGTGCCACGGGTTTCCGAGGGGCGGCTCCTCGGCCCGGTCTCCCATGCCATGACCGATACGTCGGATGGCGTCGCGGACGCGGCGCACCTGATCGCCGAGGCCAGCCGGTGCAGAATCGTATTGTGCGCCGAACTGCTTCCCCTTCACCCACGGCTCCGACGGGGCCGCCGGTCGTTCTCCCAGCAACTCAAGGCGGCGTTTTACGGGGGAGACTACGAGCTCTTCGCGACCCTAGACCCATCCCGGCTGTCGCGGGTTCGCGCCGCCTTGAATCGGATCGGCTGCTCACTGACCGTCATCGGGCGGGTGGAAAAGGGACACGGCGCGTGGCTCGAACGCCACGAGCGCCGGACAACGCTCCCGCTCGCCGGCTGGCGTCACTTCGACGGGCGCTGACACATTCCGGGAACCGTTATCCTCGCATTCGGTTCGGCGCCCGTGCATGGATGCGCTCGTTGCTCGCTCCCTCTCCAAGATGTATCGGGGTCGGCACCGCACCGTGCCCGCCCTCGATAACGTCGACATGACGATCGCGAAGGGACGACTCTTCGCGTTCCTCGGCCGGAACGGCGCGGGCAAGACGACCTTCATCAAGATCTCCTCCGCCCTGCTGATGCCCACCGCCGGGAGCGTCCAGCTGTTCGGGGTCGACGTCGTCGACCATGCCCGGGAAGTGCGCGAACAGATCGCCATCGTGCCCCAGGAAGGAAAACCGTTCTACCACCTGACCCCGCGGGAGCACGTCGAGGAGTACCTGCGGGTCCGCGGCGCGTCGGCCGAAACGGCGAGGACCCGTGCGGACGAGATCCTCGAAGGGATGGGCATGCTGCCGTACGAGGAGATTCCCGCGATGGTGCTCTCGGGAGGTCTCCAGCAGCGCACCTTGGTCGCCATGGTGCTCGCCACCGAGGCCCCGTTCCTCTTTCTGGACGAGCCCACCCTCGGCATGGACCCATTTGCCCGTCGCCAGGTCTGGGAAGTCATCCGCCGGGCCGCGCGCAAGGGGTCGACCGTCCTACTGACGACCCACTATCTCGACGAAGCGGAGCAGCTCTCGGAAGAACTGGCCGTCATCGAGGGAGGCCACGTGCTTTACCAGGGGGAGGCCGAGGCGCTCAAGTCGAAGGTACGGCGGGAGGTCCGGCTCCAATTCGGATACGGGTTCACGGCTCAGGAACTCGCGAGCTATGGAGAGGTGTACGCCGAGCGGAATGGGCTGACGTTGCTCACGACGCGGAACCATGTCGAGGAGCTTACGCGTCGCGCGCTCGAGCGGAAGATCGCCGTCCACATCGGTCCGGTGACGCTGGAGGAGGCGTTCCTCACATTGGTGGGACGCGCCATCGAGGACGAGGATCCGGGGGCCCTCGCATGACGTGGAAGAGCCAGGCGAACGCGATCTTCCGGATCTGTTACTTCAACGGTTTCCTCGCGCTGCGCCGGTCCCCGATCCTCCTCGTGGCGATCGTGCTCACGCCGTTGAGCTTCCTGTTCTTCCTCTACGTCATCGCGCCCCGCTCCGTGCTGCCGTTCGGCATTGTCGGGGGCGTGATGTTCACCGCCCTGTTCACCGGGAATGGGATGATGAACGACTGCGCGTACTTTCGGCTCGAGCGGCAGCTCCAGCAGGTGTTCGTCAGCAGCCCGTTGCGCCCGCTCTCTTGGATCCTGGGGATGGCTCTCTCGGAACTCGCGTGGACGCTCCCGGCGCTGGTCCTGTTCATCATCGTCCTGGGTCTGGTCGTACCGGTCGGCGCGCTCACGCTGCTGGCCCTCGTCGGGGTGATCCTCCTGACCTGGTTGCTCTCGGCCAGCCTGGGATTCCTCATCTCCACCTTCTTCCGGCAGCTCCGGGAGATCTGGCCGGTCGGGACGGTCGTGTTCACCTCGCTGTCGGTCCTGCCGCCCATCTTCTATCCCCTCGCGGCGATCCCGGCGGGATTCCGCTGGGCCGCCTTCGTCTCCCCCTCCACGTACGCCAGCCAGCTCGCGGACCACGCCGTCGGGCTGCCCGTGCCCACGATCTCGGTCGTCCCGTTGCTCTCGTCCATCCCGGTCGAGGCCACCGGCATGGTGCTGCTTACCCTTCTGTTCACGCTGGTGGCGATGCGCCTGGCCCGGTGGCGCGAACCGTGAAGCACCGCGCGGGCACCGGCATGTGCCGATTTGTCACAGCCGACGTAGTCTAAAATACGCCGCAAATGTCGCTGGCCCCATAGGTGGCCAAGAATGCCCCAAAGCGGTGCAGCCATCAACCCGTTCGAGACCGCCAAACGTCAGATCGATATCGTTGCCGACATCCTCCGCCTCGACGAGGGAACCCGCGCGGTGCTGAAACACCCGAAGAGGGAGTTCACGGTCAATTTCCCCGTCCGGATGGACGACGGCAGCTACCGGGTCTTCACCGGCTACCGGGTCCAGTACAACATGGCCCGGGGACCGAGCAAAGGCGGCATCCGGTATCACCCCCAAGTCACCCTGGACGAGGTCCGGGCCCTCGCCGCGTGGATGACGTGGAAGTGCGCCGTCGTCAATCTCCCCTATGGCGGAGCGAAGGGCGGCGTCATCTGCGACCCCAAGCACATGAGCCGTGGTGAGCTCGAGCGGTTGACCCGTCGATTCGCGACCGAGCTCGTGCCGATCATCGGTCCGGAGATCGATATCCCGGCGCCGGATGTCTACACCGATTCTCAGACGATGGCCTGGATCATGGACACGTACTCGCAGGAGAAGGGCTACTCCGTGCCCGGCGTCGTGACCGGGAAGCCGATCGCCATTGGCGGGAGCGAGGGCCGGGGCGAGGCCACCGGCCGAGGCTGCGCCTATGTCATCCGCGAGGCCGCCCCCAAATTGGGTCTCAAGCTCAAGGGCGCGTCGATCGCGGTCCAGGGATTCGGGAACGCGGGCAGCGTCGCCGCGAAGATCCTTAACGACGAGTTCGGCGCGAAGATCATTGCGGCCAGTGACTCGCAGGGCGGGATCTACAACCCGGAGGGAATCAACCCGCACAAGGTCGAAGAGTACAAGCAGAAGTCCGGCTCGGTCGTCAAGTTCCCCGGTGCGAAGTCCATCTCCAACGAGGAGATACTCGAGCTCAAGACCGACGTGCTGATTCCTGCCGCCCTCGAGAACCAGCTGACGAGCAAGAACGCGGACAAGGTGCAGGCGAAGATCGTCGCCGAAGCCGCGAACGGCCCCACGGTGCCCGAGGCCGACAAAGTGTTCTTCGAGAAGAAGATCACCGTCTTGCCGGACATCCTCGCCAACGCCGGCGGTGTCACGGTAAGCTACTTCGAGTGGGCCCAGAACCTCGAGGGTTACTCTTGGTCGCTCGCCGAGGTCAACGACCGGCTCAACCATGTCATGACCGAGTCGTACGCCCGCGTGCACGCGGTCGCGGAGGAGCGCAAGGTCGACAATCGAACGGCAGCCTACGTGACCGCCATCCAGCGGGTCGTCGACGCGATGCGGTTCCGCGGGTTCTTCCCGTAACGGGGCCCCGCCCTCCCGCGAGCCGTGACCGACCTCCCGACGTGCCGCCGAGCCACCTGGTCTGACCTCGACGCGTGGACCGGTGCCATCGCGGCGAAGGTCCGCGCCGCCGGTCACACCCCGGAGGCGATCGTCGGGCTCAGCCGGGGCGGCTGGATCCCGGCCCGGCTGATCGCCGACCACCTAGGAGTGAAGCGGCTCCTGGCGCTCCAGACCGCGCACTGGGGGGTCACCGCCACCAAGGATGGGCACGCCGCCCTCACCGAGCAGCTTTCCGGGTCCGTCGAGGGGGCCACGGTCCTCGTCGCCGACGACATCACCGACACGGGAGAGAGCCTGGCGCTGGCGGTGGAGCATGTCCAGAGCGAGGGCCGGCCGTCGCGTCTGGAGACGGCCACCTGCCTCCACATCACCCATTCGAAGTTCCTTCCCACCTACTTCGCCGAGGAAGTGCCCGCGGACCACTGGGTCTGGGTCGTCTTTCCGTGGACCTACTGGGAAGACCTCCGCGCCCTCGCGACGAAGGCGCTTCCCGACGGGAAGGACGCGGCGGGCGTTACCCAGCTGCTGCGGGAGAAGTGCCGCTGGACGGTGCCGCCCGTCGATGTGGAACGCGCCTTACGTCAGGCCGCTGCCTCTACGGCGCGGTAACCGGTCTTAGCTTTCGACGGCGGCCGCGGCCAGGGCGGCGGTACGGTTCTTGAGGTACTGCGTCAGGAAGCCCGCGAAGACGAGCGTCGCGAGGCCCCCCGCGATCGCGCCGAGGATGAGCGGAAGAGTCGACCCCAGCTGCAGCCCCTCAATGTACTCGACCAGATAGGTGATCCCGTAGGACACGAACCCCAGCGAAACGATCGAGAGAATGGCGATCGGGTAGGACCGGGGGATGTGCCCCTTCGCCACGTAGCGCCGGATCGCCCGCCCGGTTTCCCAGATCATCCCGCCGACGAGCCACCAGATGATTGCCGCGAGAAAGAAATGGAGGAGCCGGTCGAGGTTGTTCGGCGCGGTCGGGAGGTAGCCGTTGTACCCCTCGAGGAACCCCGCGCCGATGACGCCGATTGCAAAGAGACCGAATCCGAAAGCGATCGCGCCCTGACGGATATCCGCGGACGCCGACGTGACGGAATCGATGATCGCCTCATCGATGTCGAAGGTCCAGAAGATGAGGTAGACCCCGATCAGCAGCACGAGCGCAATGAAGCCCCATACGAGCTGACCGGCGGCCGCCGCCAACCCGAGCACGATCAGGACCAACGCGAACGGCAGGACGGTCTTCGCGCGCAGCTTCGGGTCCTTGAGCGCCCGGGTCACGGTATAATACGTAGACTCGAGGCCGGGGGCCTGTCGGACAACGACCCGACGGACGCCGTCGATGCGGATCCGGGACGCGAGGATGGGAAGGAGATACTCGTCCTCCGCGCCGTCGGACACGAAGTAGGCCGCCTCCGCCGGACGCTCCTTGAGGACCTGGTCGAGCTGTTCCGCGATCAGCCGGTCGGAAACGACCCCGACCTTCGCCGACCCGGTCAAGGCGACGACCTCGACGTCCTCCTCGTTCTCCCGGAGCTCGTCGTAGAGCCGGAGTCCGCCGAACAGCGCGTTGGTGTCGGTGTCCTCGGGGTCGGCGGTTCCCAGCTGGGACGCTGCCTCGAGAACGGCCGTGCGACCGATGATCGGCCCGTGGAGGCCGGTCTTGCGACCGATGTCGTCGTCTCGGTCGACACAGACGATGAGCCGCATGGCACCTTGAACAGGCCGGCAGGGCGCTATATGGCCATTGGTTCAATAGAATTTGAACACCTCGTCGTCCCCTTCGGTCGCCGCGGGATTTGGCGCGGCGGGCCCCCTACTTATACGGAGGGAACCTCCCCGGCGGCGACCCCGGATGGCAGAGCTCCCGGACAAGGCCGAGCATTTCATCGACTGGTACCTCGAGGCCGTCGAGGTGGCCGGGCTCACCGACAAGCGGTACCCCGTGAAGGGGATGAACGTCTGGACGCCGTACGGCTTCCAGGCGCGTCGGCTCCTCGACGGACTGATGATCCGGGGGATCGAGGCGTCGGGTTCCCAGGCCGTAGAGTTCCCTACCTTAATCCCCCAGACCGAGTTTCAGAAGGAGAAGGAGCACGTCAAGGGGTTCGACGCGGAGGTCTACTGGGTCACCCGGGGCGGGGCGACCGAGCTCGACATCCCGCTGGTGCTCCGTCCCACGAGTGAGACGGCGATGTACCCCATCTTCTCGATCTGGATCCGCTCCCACAAGGACCTGCCGCTCAACGTCTACCAGATCGTGAACACGTTCCGGTACGAGACCAAGATGACACGCCCGTTCCTCCGGATCCGCGAGATCCATTTCTTCGAGGAGCACACCTGCCAAGCCACGGACGAAGCCGCCGCCGCCCGCTGCCGGTCGAACCTGGTAACATTCCAGGGGATCGCCGATGCGCTGGGGCTCCCGTTTGTCGCGAACCGGCGGCCGGAATGGGACAAATTCCCGGGAGCCTACTACTCGATCGCCCTCGATCTGCCCGTCGGAGGGGCCCGCACGCTCCAGCTGGGGACCATCCACCATTATCGCGAGAACTTCTCCCGGCCGTACGAGATTCGGTACGAGGACCTCTCGGGCGAGGTCAAGTATGTCCACCAGACCACCTTCGGTCTCTCGGAGCGCTTGGTAGGCGCCACCGTGGCCTTCCACGGAGATCGGCGGGGGGTCGTTTTCCCCACGTCGATCGCCCCCTTCCAGGTCGTGATCGTGCCCATCATTTCGCAGACCCTTGGACCGGTCGCGCTCGACGCGGCGCGGGCCTTGGCCGAGCGCCTGCGGGCACGAGGGGTCCGCGTTCGCGTCGATGATTCGGAGGATCGGCCCGGAGCGAAGTACTACCTGTGGGAATCGCGAGGGGTCCCCCTCCGCATAGAGATCGGCCCTCGGGAGGCGGCCGCCGGGACCGTGACGGCGGTCAGTCGGCTAGGAGAGAAGAAGAGCCTCGGACCGGGACCGCTCGACGAGCTCATTCTCCAGGCCCTGGCCGACTTCGACAAGGCCTTGTCGGCGCAGGCTCACGCCACCTTTCGGAAATGCTTCTCCGTCGCGTACCGCTTGGAGGAGCTCAAGAACTCCACCACGGTCCGTCTCGTCTCCTGGTGCGGCACAGAGGAGTGCGGCCATCAAATCGAGCAAGCGATCGAAGGCGCGGTGCTCGGCGTGCCCGAAGGCCCCCTCCCCATCGACCCTGGCGCGCCGGCGGAGTGCATAGCCTGCGGGAAAACGCAGGATACGCGATGGGCCCTGGCCGGCCGTCCGCTCTGAGCGAGCGACCGGAAGGTTTCAGGCCGACGGCGGGGTGGCGGTGGGTGGCTCGGGCCAAAACAACCAAAGCCCGGCCAGCCCAAAGAGCGCTAAGGTGATCACGACGGCGTAGACGCCGTTATCCACCCAGACCCCGAACGAGAGTCCCCACCACAGGTAGAATACCACCGCGAGGACGACCAGGGCTCCGAAGCCCCAGAGCCCGAGCAGTTGGGTGGTGGGCAGTGTGGATGCGCCAGGCGCAGAGGAAGAGCTGGACACGGAGTCGGCCATCGACCTCCGGTGCTCCCCATAAGCATTTGGGGAGTCAGGAGCAATCCCGCGCCGGTCGCCCCCGCCGGTGACCCTCTGGGGACCGGCCGCTTATAGTTCTGAACAAGAATGGTCTATACAGGGTCTGGCGTGGCGACGCGGTCAATGACATCCGGGCGGGCCAAGCCGTTGTTCGGCCGCGCGGAGATTCGCGAGGGAATCCTCCGGCACCTCGACGCGGCGAAAGGCGGCGCGGGCAGTTGCGTGCTGTTGGTCGGGGAAGGTGGCGTCGGAAAGACCACTCTGCTCCGGACCGTGACCGGCGATGCCCGGGAGCGCGGGTTCCAGGTCCTCGAATGCGTCGCCTTGCCGGCGGACCCGCCCCAACCCTTCGCCGTCATCCAGGATCTCGTGCGCTCCCTCCGGAACGCTCCTCCGACCTTGGAGAGCCCCAATCCCGCCACGACGAGCTTGCCGCTCTTGCTGGCCCCCGTGAAACAAGACCTACCGGAGCCGCTCCGGCCGATCGGTTTCTTCGAGGCGCGGGACGGCGCGGAATCCGAGGACCGCCTCCTCGCCCTGCTGGCGGGACCCGCCGAGCGGATTGACGAGAGCCGGATCGAGCTCCACGACCGGGTCTCGTCGTTTCTGAGCGACCTTGCCGCCCGCACTCCACTGCTGCTCACGATCGACGACCTCGATTTCGCCGACGATTCCAGCCTCCAGTTCCTCCGGGAGTTCGTGCGCATCCTCCCCGAGAAACGCATCGTCCTGCTCGCCACCAGCATGCCCGAGAGCGAGGCTCCTACTCGCACCGCCTCGTTCATTAGCGCCCTGGCCGAGACACCGGGCGTAAGCCGAATCCCGGTCCGCTCGCTCGCCGAGAACGAGCTGCCGGAGTACATCCGCTGGCTCATGGGCGGCCACGAGCCGAGCCGAGACGCGGTGGTCCGATGGTTCACCCAGACGGAAGGGAACCCGCTGTTCATCGAGCAGCTCGTCCGAGGGTCGATGGGCTTCGGCCCCGCTCCGCCCACTTCTCGCGCCGACACCGGCATCCGCGACCTCGAGGAAGTCCTCCGGGAACGGGTCCGCTCCCTGAGTGAGACGGACCGGCGGGTTTTGGTCTACGGGGCCGTCCTCGGGAAGGAGTTCGACTTTGCGACCCTCCTGGCCGCCGCCGGGATCGACGAAGAGCAGCTCGCCGAGTCGTTGGACCGCCTCGTCCGTGGCGGACTCTTGCGGGAGAACGGCGGCGAGATCTACGAGTTCGTGCGCGAGGCCGTCCGGGCCGAAGCCTATGCCGGTCTGACCGAGACTCGGCGGCGGATCCTGCATCGCAAGGCTGCGTCGGCCATCGAACAGGGCTCCCGCGACCCGGGCGCCTCCGTCTTTGAGTTGGCGCGTCAGTTCTACCTGGCGCACGACGAGACGAAGGCGCTGGACTACAATCGTCGCGCCGCCGAGCTGGCGACCGCTGCGTACGCGTACGACGCGGCCATCGTGCACCTGCAGCGGGCCCTCGAGTGCGCCCGCCGGCTCCCCCACCGGGACCCGCCCACCGAGCTGCGGCTGATGATCGAACTCGGTCGAATCCTCGATGAGTTCGGCGACCTGCGGCGGTCGGAGGAGACCCTCCGAGATGCCGTGAACCGGGCGCGGACCGATCCGTCTCGCGAACCCGACCTGGGACTCGCGCTGCTCTGGCTCGCGCGGGACCTGCAGAATCAGGGTCTGAACGCCGACGCTCGGACGCTGGCGCAAGAGGCGTTCGCGATCTTCGAGCGGCGGGGGAACCAGCGGGGGATTCTCGTTTCGCACCGCGTGCTCGGAGCCGCCGCCATGCGACTCGGTGAGTTTGACGAGGCCGAACGTCACAACCGGCAGGAAGTGGCGCTCGCCGAGAAAGAGGGGGACAGCTGGGAGCGGGGCCATTCGCTCATCGACCTTGCCAACACGCTCATCACCCGGGGTCCGGAGAAGACCGACGAGGCGCTCCGGTTGTACGACGCCGCGGGGCAACTGTTCGCGCAGTCCAAAGACTACGCCGCGTTGGCCCGGATCCACATGAACCGGTCGCTGGTCTTCCACAACGTGCAACGGATGGATGAGGCCATCCAGGACATCACCCTCGCCGGCGAAGCGGCCGAGCGCTCGGGTTCCCGCATCTGGATGGGGTACTGCGCGCTCAACGAAGCGCAGCTTCGCGCCGAGGTCGGCCAGGTTGACCGGGGCCGGGCCGCCATCGCGAGGGCCCGCCACTTGCTCGGACCGTTGGGCGACCAACTGGCGGACACCCAGATCACGATGATCGAGGGCATCATCGCCCACACCGCCCGGAAGTTCGACGAGGCGCGCGAGCGGTACGATGCAGCCCTCCAGAAGGCTCGCGAGCTGAAGCTGAAGCCGGAGGCCGCGGAGCTCCAGCTCCGGCTGGCGACCCTCTCGCTGGACCGGGGCGATACCGACGAAGCCCGGAAGTTCCTCCAGGCCTCCTTGGACGACGGAGTCGAAACCCTCCACGCCGATCTCGCCCCGATGCTGGAGAATCTCCGGCGATCGCTCGCGTCCTAGCGTGCGAATCTTCGAGCGGAACCGTGACCGCCGACGGGACTACGGATGCCCCGCCGGGGTGCGCCGAGCACCGAGCGGCGGACGGATCTCCGCTACCCGACCGGTCCTCTCCGACCTTCGAGAGGGACGTCCAGGCGATGTTCACCCACATCGTCCGACGGTACGATTGGTTCGACCACGCCGCCTCGATGGGGAACGACTACCTCTGGCGCCCGCGCGCCCTCTGGGACCTCGACCGGTTCCGGGCCCGGGAGCCCCCCGTCGAGCGGGTGCTCGATATCGGATGCGGCACCGGCGACCTCACGCGGCTGGCCGCCCGGTACTTCCCTACAGCGAAGGTGGTGGGAGCGGATTTTACCGAGGCGATGCTGCACATCGCGGACGCGAGAACCCGGCCCGAGCCGACGGCGCCCCGCGTCGGATATCTTCGGGCGAATGCCCGGCGACTGCCGGTGCCCACGGGATCGTTCGACGTGGTCATGTCGGCCTTCGTCGCGCGGAACCTGGTCGATCTGGCCGGGGCGTTTCGGGAGTTTCGACGCGTGCTGCGGCCCCGGGGCACCGTCCTCACGCTCGAGATTACCGAGCCCTCGTCACCGCTCATCGGACGCTTATTCCACGCCTACTTCGACCACGTCGTTCCGTGGCTCGGCGCGGCGGTCCATAGCGCCGGCCCGTACCGATACCTTCCGAACTCCCTCCGCAGTCTGCCCCCGCCGGAGGGGATGGTTCGGCTGATGCAGGAGGCCGGGTTCCCTCGCGTGGAGACGCATCCCCAATCGATGGGAATCGTAACCAGCTATCTTGCCGGCGCGGAGTGAAGGGCCGCCGGGCGGCGCCGGTCCGCAGAGATTATGGAGCACGGCGGAGTTCGTGGGGGCGAGGGGTCCGTTTGACCGAGCCGACGTTCGACCCGTTCCTGTACGCTCACGAGCACCGGAGAGAGGTCGCCTGGCTTTCCCAGAACACGAACCACCTCGTTCCCCCGGAGGTCGTGCAACCGGCGCTCATCGCCGCGATCCGCGACCGGCTGTACGAGGGATACCCGCTGGCCTCTGGCCAGATCGGCCTCAAGGAACTCGTCCTCGCCGACCTAGGGCTGCCCTCCACGACCGCGACGATCATCTCGGCGGGCGCCACCGAGGCGCTTTACATGGCCCTCCGAGCCCTGCTCCACGCCGGCGACGTCGTCCTCGCATCGGACCCCAGCTACCTCATCATCCACAAGTTCATCCAGCTCGCCGGCGCCACCACCCGCGAGCTCGACATCTACGCTCCGCCGTACAAGCTGACCGCCGGGAGCCTCAGCGAGGCCATCACTCCCCACACCCGAATGATCCTCCTCATCGACCCGCTGAACCCCCTCGGCTCGGGATACTCGAAGGACGAGGTCCGGGCGATTGCGGAGGTCGCCCACGACCACCGGTTGCTCCTCCTCAACGACGTGACCTACCGGGACTTTGCCGACAGCCACACGCTCGCCCGCACCTTCTACCCGGAACGGACGCTCACCGCCTGGTCGGTCTCGAAGAACTGTGGGCTCGCGGGACTCCGCCTCGGTGGCATGGTCGGACCCGACGACCTGATCAAGGAGGCGCTGCGATACAACACCAACGACCTGGGCGTGAACGTTCTCGCGCAGGTAGCGGCGGCAGCCGGTCTTTCCACGAAATCCCAGTGGTTCGCTGCCGTCCGGGCGACGACCCGGGCCAACCAGGAGCGGATCCGCGACCTCGTCCAAAGCCTCCCTGAGGTGACGCTGCCGGTCTTCCCGTCGCAGGCGAACATGTTCGTGATCGACCTCGCGGCCGCCGGCGTGGCCCCCGCGGATCTCCAGCGAGAGCTCCTGTTGACCCACGGGGTCTTCGTCCGCGCCGGCAACTATCTGTCGGCGACGCACGGCGGGCGCTTCGTCCGCGTCTCGTTCTCGAATCCTCCCGCCGACATTGACCGGTTCCTACAGGCCTTCCCCGTCGCGTTGAAGAAGCTGCGAAAGAACGAGGGAGTAGCTCCCTCTTCCGCTCCCGCGGCCGCCGGCCGGGCCTGACGGCGTCGCCTCGGGTCCGGTGCGCCGCTGCTCTCTTTTATTCGACACGGGATGCGCGGTCGCTGGACCGCCGAGGCGGGACATGACGTACTTCGTGGTGATCACCGAAGCCGGTCCGGCCTGGAATCCTTCGCGCGCACGACGCGACCAAGAGAAGTGGGCCGAACACGCCGCCTTCATCGACGGGCTGGCCAACGAGCATTTTCTCCTCCTGGTCGGCCCGCTCTCTCCCACCCGGGCGCTCCAGGTCCTCGATGCGCCCAGCGAATCGGCCGTCCGCGCGCGGCTCGCCACGGACCCGTGGATGACGATGGGAGTGCTGCGAATTCTGTCCATCGACCCTTGGGAAGTGCTCGTCGGGAAGGAACGGCTGGCGGGTACCATCGGGTAGGCAGACCCAATTCCCTGAGGGACGAGGGGCGCGACCCGAATTTACCGGCGCATGCTTACCTAGGGGGCTTCGCGGTAAGGTCGACCGCGACGTGTTGCCGCCCCGGGCCGTACGCTTTGACCACCCGCGAGGCGACGCCCAGGACGGAGGCGTTCAGCCGTTCGGCGGCCCGGACGACCTCGGCGTCGGCCGCCGCCACTCCATCACGATGGCCCACGAGGAGATGCACGTGCACCGTCCCCCCGGAAGGTCGTAGGAGTGTCAGCGCCCGCGGAATCCACGGCACCGAACTTGGAAGGTAGCCGAGGAACACCCGGTCCAGGGTCCCGAGCGGCAGCTCGACCTCGCGATTGTCTCCCCGAAGACATACGAACCGGTCCTCCACGCGATTCCGCCGAACATTCTCGAGGAGGAATTGGAACGATTCCGGGTTCTTTTCCACGGCCCATACCCGTCCCGCCCTTCCGATCATGGCGGCGGGCAGACCGAAGTACCCGATTCCGGCGAAGAGGTCAGCGACCTGCTCGCCGGGTCGCGTCTCCGTGCCCGCTCGGTGACGCTCCGTCCGGTTGCCCCGAGCGAACAGGATGCGCTGGGCGTCGAACCGATATCGGATGCCGTACTCTCGCACCTCCGTACGGGTGTCGGCCCCAGCGATCAACTCGAGATGCGGAATCCGGAGCTCCCCCCTCGTCTCTCCCACGCGGCGCAGGACTGTGCCCACGCCCAGTTCCTTGCGATAGGCGTCTCCGATGTCCGGAAAATGGGGACGAAGTTCCTCGCCCAACCGTACGATCAGCACCCGGCCGAGCCGCTGGTACCCTGTCGGAAGGCGCTCGGCGATCGCGGGACCGAGGGTGGAGACGATGTGGTGTCGGACTCGCTCGGCCGGAGACCGCTCCGAACGCCCCATAGCGGACGGCGCCAGGCACCTACGATTTGGTCTCGGTCCCTCGGTCGAGAATGATCTCCAGGAACTGTTGGAGGTGCGCGGTCAGGATCGGATTGTCGGTGAATCCCGCCGCCTCGAGGTTCGGTCCCGCCAGCAGTGCGTGCTGGTTGTCGGCGAGCACCTCGGTCGCGAGGAGGTTGTTACGCGGGATTAGCCGGACCCCCTCCGGAATCTTTTGGAGCGGAGCGGTAACGAAGGTGACTTCCACGCCACGTTTGACGGCGTGGGCGAATTTCTTTCCGAGCTCGTCCCGCAGGTCGGCCACCTGGGGCGTCGTGAGGATGAATGATTTGGTCGACTGGTCAAGCAGCTCCGCGATCTTCCCGATGACCTTCTCGTGGCCATTGAGCAGGTACACCAGCTGCGGCTCTCCGTGTTCGGCGGCGATGTCGTGGAGCGCCTCGAGCTTCTCGAACACCTCTTGGATCGATCCCTTGAGCGATTCGGCGACCTCCAACGGTCGCCGGGGTTTGAACAGAAGCGGCTTGCCCCCGGACGGCTGGGCGTAGTTCTTCTGGGCTAACGACTCGAGGACCTTGTAAGCCGAGGTCCGGGGAATGCCCGCCGCCTGCGCGATCGCGGCGGCGTCTCCGATGCCACGGGCGACGAGCGCGATATAGGCCCGCGCCTCGTAGTCCGTCAGTCCGACCTGGCCCAGGACCGAAACGGCCCGGCGATACTCCTGGCTGAACTCCGCGCCGAGCGAGACGGCCATCTCCTCGACCGTTGCCATGAGGAGCTTGCCACGGAACCGGGGGCTCTTTAACCTTCGCGGCGGCGGATCGGCTACTCCACCGGCTCCGCGAGCTTCGCCAGCGCGGCGGGACTGAGCAGCACGTCCGCCTCGGCCGCCGTGGCAAGGCGATGGGCGACGAGGAGCTCCTTCACCGGTTGCCCCGTCCGGGCCGATTCGTGCACCAGCTCCGCGACCTTGAGGTAACCGAACTTCGGCGTCAGAATCGTCAGCAACGCTGAGGAGGAACTGAGGTAGCGCTGCAGGTTCGCCGGGTTGGCCGTGATCCCCTCGACGCAGGTCCGCGTGAAGACCGGCAGGTACTGCGCAAGGATGCTGGAGGCGAAGAGCACCTCGTAGGCCGCGATCGGCATCATCACGTTGATCTCGAGTTGGCCGGCCTGGACCGCCATCGAGACCGCAAGGTCCGAGGCGATCACGCGGAACGCGATCTGGTTCAGGCACTCGGCCGCCGACGGGTTCACCTTCCCCGGCATGATTGACGACCCGGGTTGGATCTCCGGCACCCGGATCTCGTCGAAACCAGTAGCCGGGCCGCTCGAGAGGAGCCGGATGTCGTTCGCGATGCGCGTGAGTTCGAGCGCGAGAGTCTTGAGCCAGGCCGACGCGGCGGCGAGGGGCCACCGGCTCTGCATCGTCTCGAACGGGTCCCGGGCCACGCGCAGCGGGAGCTTGCAGTGCGCGGCGTACCGTCGCACCGCTTCGCTCCGGAAACCGCTCTTCGTGTTGACCCCGGTCCCCACCGCGTTCCCGCCGAGCGGAATCTCCGCGAGCGCTGCTTCGGTCCCCGGCAACGTTTCGAGAATCCGGTCCAGAGCCGTCGCGTAGGCGCGGAACTCCGCCCCGAGCGTGACGGGCATGGCGTCCTTGAGGTGAGTGCGGCCCGACTTCGCACTCGTGCGGAACTCATCCCCCTTCCGGCGGAGGCCCCCGCTGAGAATCTGGACGGCCGCCCGGACCTCGGCGAGGGCGAAAAGCGCGGCGACCTGCGCCGCCGACGGGAAGGTGTCGTTGGTGGATTGCCCGAAGTTGACGTGGTCGTTCGGGCTGAGCGCCGAGTACTCCCCGCGTGGCCGGCCCAAAAGCTCGAGGGCCCGGTTCGCGAGAACCTCGTTGACGTTCATGTGAAAGGAGGTTCCGGCACCGGCCTGAAAGACGTCGACGACGAACTGGTCGCGGAACTTCCCCTCGGCCACCTCACGAGCGGCCAGTTCGATGACCCGGCCCCGCTCCGCGTCCAGGGCTCCGAGACTGACGTTCACTTCCGCGCACGCCCACTTGAGCAGCGCGTAAGCCCGAATCAGGTGGGGAGAGGCTCGCAGCCCGCTGACCGGGAAGTTCTCGAGCGCGCGCAACGTCTGGATGCCGTAGTACGCCTCCGCCGGGACCTCTCGCTTCCCGAGCGAGTCCTCCTCGGTACGCACCGAACTCATTGGGGCCGGAACGAGGGGGACGCAGAAAGCCTTTAGCGGGATGCCCGCGTAGTCCGAATTAACCGGTGGGCCTGTCCCGTCGGCTCGAAGCGGACGACGGGAACATGGTGGACCCCTGGGTCTTGACCAACGACGTCATCGGCGGGATCGGGGGCACGATCCTCACGCCGCTCTTGTGGATCGGGCTCTTCCTCTGGGCATGGAGCCGTCCCGCCCACGCGTTGGCCAGCGGATTCGGCCGGATGGCGTTCTGGCTCCTGCTCCCCGGGGCGGCGCTGAGCTCGCTCGCCGACGTGCCGTTCCTCCCGTGGGGAGGGAACGTTCTGGCAATCAACGTCGGGGGGGCGTTGATCCCGATCGCCCTGACCCTCGTGTTGCTCCACCGAGGGCTCGGAGTTGCCAAATGGGGTCTGACCGCCACCGTTGTACTCATCATCGCAGCGGAAATCGCCCTGCAATTCCTGTTCGTCGTTATCGCCGCGCCGTTTTGGGCCGGGGTGCTTGTCCCGGCGACGGCGGGCGGAACCGTCGCTGTTGCCGCGGTGGCTTTGCCCCGCTGGGTTGCCCGCCCGACGGCGCTACGGGCGCTGACGTTCGTCGCGCTGGTGTCCGCGGCGATTCCGTTGACCTACTTCACGTCGCAGTCGGTCGCGACGGTCGGTATCGAGTCGGTGTTCCCGTACTACCTGATCGGCCCGGTAGTGGTGGGCGTTGCGGCCGCATGGACGGCGGTCGCGGTCTGGGGTATCCCGGCCTACGGAGGGCTCGGCGTCGGATACGGGGCCGCTACCCTGGGCACTCTCCTCGGTGCGGATGTACTCCGTCAGCCCCCTCTCTACGTAGGCGTGAGCGGCGAATTGCTCGCCGTGGGCGGAGCAGGCCTTCAGGACCTCGTCTACTTCTCCGGCCTGCTGGCCCTGGGCGCCGGCCTCCTGTTCACGCTGATCGGATTCCGGGGACCTCCAAGAGACTCCTCCGTCACTATCCCGGCTCCGCCGTCGCCCGAACAGTCTCTTCGCTTTGCGGCCGCGCGGCTCTCGAGGGGCGATGCTGCCGGCGCGGTCCGGGACTCTGTCTCAGCGAGCCAAGCAGCCACCGACCGGGTGCGGTCGATCTACCAACTGCCCCCTCCGACGCAATCGGCGGCCGCCTGGGAGGGTCTCCCGGTCGCTCCGTATGTGGCGAACGATTACCGGAACCTCATCGAGTCGGCGACGGAACCCAGCCCCTCGCCTCGGGAGGCCTTCCGAACGCTGTCGATGGCGACACAGTTCGTTCAGCTAGGCCGGGACCTGGCCCGGCTCCGGTTCGCCGCTCCCGGTCGCAGGGCTTGGGCCGCCGTTCTGGACCTGCTCGTCGTTACCGCGCCGGCCTTGGCGCTGTGGATCTGTCTGGCGTTCACCCAAACGGGCGGCCTCACGGCAATCCTCACAGGTCTCCCGTTCAACCTCGCCGTGTTCGGCTACGTGGGATATGCCCTGCTCTATTACGTCGTGTTCGATGCCCTGTTCGGCGTCACCGTGGGAAAGTGGCTCTTTCACCTGGCGGTCACCGACCGGGCGTACGCCCGCCCCACGTGGCTCCAGTCGTTCGTACGGGAAGCCCCGAAGGCAGTGCCGGTCTACGCGATCGGGGAGCTGGGAGCCCCCGGGCTCCTCTTCCTGCTCCGGGCGAGCAGTTCCTCCTTGAGCGCATTCGGCATCGAGTACGTCTTCACCGGGGCGGTGCTGATAGGATTCGCAGCCCTGGTGGTGGCCGCCGCCCTTGCCCTCGGCGGAGTCCAGGTCACCCGAGACTCGGAACGGCAGCGGTTGGGGGACCGGTGGGCATCCACCCGGGTCGTCGACCGAAGGGGCACTACTCCGGCATGGGGAGCGACGCGGGCGCCGTCGGCCGTTCCACCGGGGCCGGCCCCACCAGGCTGAGCGGAATCGAGATTGCCGAGACGTTGGCTTCTCGACCTTCCCGGTTCGTGAGCCGCTCCGTGCCGGTCTCGATCCGCCCGACCTCGACCAGCCCCTCGAGGAACCGATGCCGGACGACCTCGACAACGTCGACCGCCTTCGCGATCGCGTTCCCGCGGGCGCGCACCGTGACGGGCTCGGCGCCGGAATTGAGCTGCGCCACGACCTGGAAGACGTAGGTCATCGTCGGCTTGAGGCCGATGTAGACCGTGGCCGCTCCGGGTCGGCCCGACGGCTCCGCCGACCGCTTGTCGGACATTGCCGACAGCGAGCGGGCATCAGTAGAAGGGATTTTCGATGGGAGAATCCCTCACTAGGGAGGGGGAACGAGGCCCGCCCTGTTTCCGGGGACAAAGGCTATGGCAGGAGAGCCGTACGCGCCGCGGGGCGCGCAGGGGTGGCCCAGCTTGGTCAAAGGCGCCAGGTTGAGGTCCTGGTCTCGTAGGAGTTCGTGAGTTCAAATCTCACCCCCTGCACTTTCCCTTCAGTCTCGCCACGGCGTGCGCCTATCCGACCCCGGCCATGTGCTTCTTCACTCCATTTCG
>JASHQC010000060.1 GCA_030037735.1 Thermoplasmata archaeon | reverse complement strand
CAGCAGACCGCGAAACCCACCAGCGCCCCGGCCGGGTTCCGCGCCGCCGGCGACGCGTCGTCGAGATACGGCCCGAATAGGCCGGCGAGCGCGTTCTCCAAAAGTTCTCGATTGCCTTCCGGCGTGCCCGACAGGAGGGTCTCGTCCGGCGTCCCCCGGTAGGTACGCCAATCGAGGGCCGTGAGTTCGTCGAAGGGAACGTGACGGACCGTAGTGAGGTCGATCTCGCCAGGCCAGCGCGGCTCGGGCGGAGGGGGTACGCTCGTCAGCGCCCGGACCATCGAATGCCGGAGCAGCATCGTAAATCGGGGGTCCTGGCCCAATCCGCCGCCGAGCGAGCGTTCGTCGGATTCCGAGAGTCCGGTCGCCCCCATGTCGAGCCGACGGACCTCGGCTGGAAGCTGCTCCGCGAGATGTCGGCCGAGCCGGACAAGGTCCGGTACCGCCTCGGAACCTCGCGCGGCGTGGAGGTGGCCGTACCCCTTCTGGTCCCGGAGCCACAGTATCGCAATGGCCGAGGCAGAGCGAACCTCGCCACAGAACCAGGCGGATCCCGTTCCCCGGGTAATTGCATCGGCGGTATCGTCCACCCAGCTGGCGGGAAGGATTTCCCCCCGGAGGGCCAGTTGGTGACGGATGGTCCCCACGAGGTTCCACACCTCGTCGCGCGCGAGTTCGCGGGCGGGCCGAACTTCGCTCGCCATCGTTCGAACGGGGCCGGGCTATGCGGCGGGGAGTTCCGCCAGGTAGCGCTTCACGATCTGAGCGATATCGGGGGCGACGGACGCCTTCTCGGCCGGATTGGACAGCGTGTCGGTCGAATAGATTTCGTCCGTGACCGCCTTGATGCGTTCGAAGGCGTCGCGAAGGAAGAGGCCATGGGTGCACGCCGCGGTGATTGCCCCGACGCGCCCCTTGGCCAGGAGCCGAGCGGCCCCTACAATCGTGCCGCCGGTGGAGATCACGTCGTCGACGATGACCACATGCTTGTCTTCCAGGCCGACGGGGACCGACGACGGAAGCTCGAGCTCGACGTGCTCGCTGTCGATCCGGCGTTTCTCGAGCGCCATCCACGGACGGTCCAGCAATTGACCCATCCGTCGCGCCCGGTCGGTCCCTCCCTTGTCCGGGGAAACGAGGAGGTCCACCGGGCGCTGGCGCAGAAGCCGCGCCAGGGCAGGGATTCCGCTGGCCTCGTAGGCCGGCTTCGTGAAAGCATGGAGGGTTTCGACCGAGTGGAGGTCGACGCTCACGACGGCGTCGGCTTGGAGGGCAATGTGCTGTGCCAGCGCTTTGGCCGTGACCGGCTCGCCGGGAAAGAACACCCGATCTTGCCGGGCGTAGCCAAAGTATGGGACGACAACGATCAACCGGCGAGCGCCGGATTGGCGCACCGCGTCCTCCAGCATCAGCAGCTCAAGAATGTCCTGGTCGTTCCGAGTCGACTGCACGAGCACGACGTCGTCTCCTTGGAGCTGGCCCCCGATACGTACGTACAACTCTCCGTCCGGAAATCGCTTGGTAAACGGCATGCCGAACGGGATGTTGCCGAGCTCACGGGAGATTCGTTCCGCCAAGGCGGTCGACGCCGTGCCCGCGATGACCTGCACTCGAGGAGCCTCGCATCCGAGCGACCTCGGCCGGGGCAAAAACGTTGTGGGAGCGGTTTCCGGTCGCCGGACGCCGGCCGGGAGACCTCCGCCCAGGGTACGTCCGCTCTACCCTCCCTCTTCCCCGGGGGGCCGGTACTGGGCCGATGGAGGGATATGGGAGGTCCGATGTCGAATCCAGGACCGGCAATTGTCGGCGCTCTTCCCGATGGGTACTAATAGGCCACCCAGGCCCTCGCTGGCTCCACAGAGATCGCATGCCGCGAAAGTCGCCTTCCGGTGTTCTTCCGTCGGTCGCGCGATGGCACCGCGGTCGGCGCCGTGGAGTGTCCGACATTGTGGCCACGATCCTGGCCGTGGCGATCACGGTTACGATCGCCGCCCTTCTGTACGTCTTTGTGCTGCACTACACTTCGTCCGGCCCCAGCGCCCCTATACTGGGCACCTCGCTCACGCTGGCGACTCCCCAGGAGGAAGTAGCAAAAGTCTCCGTACTGGCCGCCTGTTCCGCCACACCGTGCAATTTCTACAACATGAGTGTTCAATCGGCCGCGAAGGGAATGGAGCTCCAAGACTTGGCGTTCGAGCTCGAAAGCCTGAATGGGTCGTTGTTCGCCCCGACGGGGGGCGTCGCGGTATTGAACCAGGCCGGGGGAGTGGTGTCCACCTACGCGTTCGGCACGGGCTGGGCGTCCAATTCCACGACCCACGTGACGGACCTCCTCGCGATTGACCTCTATACCTCCGGCGCGTCGCCACAGAGTCTCTCGGGGGACACGTTCGTCGTTGACGGGCTCTACGCCTTTTCCGGCTCGATCCAGGTGCACATTTTCTAGAGGACGCCCGGGAGACCCACCGGGGGGGCCCGACGTAAGACCAGGAACTGAGCTCGGGAGAGCCGCCGCGGGGAATCACAACCCGGAAACGGGGGCGGGAAGAGTGACGGAACGATCCCTGCACACCACCGTCCGGGCGTCGTGATAGCATGTTGACCGGGCGCCGAAATCGTGCCGGAACCTCGAGAGAACCAATGCGCATGTATACGTGTGTCGAATCCGGAAACGTCAGCTGCCGTCCTCTCCACCGCTGGTTTTAAATAGGGAACCCTGCCCCTGACGGCTCTCTTAGGGGAGAAACACTCCTCGGAGGAAAAGCGCGAATGAATATTTGGGGCAAGAAAGAACGAAGCTGGCGCCGGAAGAACAGGCGCGCCGTGTCGCCGATTATCGCTACGATTCTACTCGTCGCGATCACGGTGGTGCTGGCGGCGGTCTTGTACATTCTGATCCAGCAGTATACGAAGAGCGGGTCGAACGGATCGCCGTTGGGCACAGCCTTTAGCTTCAGCGGGACGACCGACGCGGCCAGCGGGGCGAACAACTACTACAACATGACCATCGAGTCGGCCAGCAGCACCCTCAACTTCGGAGACCTAATCTTCCAGTTGAAGACTCCTGGCGGAGCGGTCTTCGCGACCACGGTCGCGGTGTCGGTCGTTAACCCGTCCGGTGTAACGGAAGCCACCTACTGCCTGGGTGTCATCACCGTCGCCGGCGGCGCGGTCGCCTGCACGGCGGGCAACGACGGCACGTGGATCTACAACGGGGCTCACTGCGGTTCGCCGGGCTTCGTCGCAACCTGCAGTTCGACCTCGGTGTTCACCACGGCGAGCTTCCTCTCGCTGGCGGACACGACTGCCACCGGCAGCCTGAGCGGGTACACCCTCTTTGCCCTTGGTTCGGGAGCCTACTCGGGAACGGTCTCGGGACCGATCACGTAATCGGGACACCCGCCAGAACGGGATCGCCCAACCCTTTCCCTCCTTCCGGAGGACGGTCGTCCGTCCCCCGGGAGTTGAATTTTTAACACGCGCTCTCAGAGGCTCTCGTCATCCGACTCCTTCGCGTACTTCCGCTCGGGCTTCCGGTGAAAGAACCCGGAGGATTTGCGAACCGCCGGCCGCGGTCGGCCGCGGGACCGGCGGGGAGGTGACGACCGCTTCGAGTTGGAGGGTGGTGCGCGTCTCTTGGTCTTCTTGCGGGCGACCAGCGGCTCTTCTTCCTCCTCGACAGGAGCCGCCGCCAGCCACTCGCGCAGGGCCCTCCACCGGCTGCCTTTCGGAGCCCCTTCCCACTCGTCTGATTCGGGCTGGCCCCCTTCCTCCTTGGCCTTAGCCCTGGCCTCCTCCTCTCTGAGCCGGCGCGGGTCCTCGATTCCCTCGACTCGGAACAGGTAGTGGAGGCCGAAGCCGGCCAGCACAATGGCCGCGATCGTGAGGGCCAGGAACTGCCAGGACTGCGGCGGGACCTTGCCGGCGTTACCGTCGACGAGGAGCTTGAAGGAGCCCACCCATGGGATCATCCCCCGGGCTACGCCCACGATCCAGCTCCCCGCTACCAAACCCGAAATGCCGCTGGTCTGATCCGGCTCTCCCTGGGGCGGAGAGCCCGGCACGGTGTTGTTGTCGCCCATCGTGATAAATCCGGAGTAATGTCCCAGGTCTCCCAACGGGATGTTCACAATGGCGTCCCGCCATCCGACATCGTAGAGCGTGATCGAGGTCAACAGCCCGGTCGTCCCACATCCGGTCGGGCGACCCGATACCGAGTAACGGGCGCCGGGCTCCGTGCCGCATGGCAGCGGGGAGAGGGAAGGCGCGGAGTAGGTACCGTTCACGGGGTTCCAAACGAGGTAGAGGATGGCCCGGTGGATGACCGGGGTGACCTGGACGTCGCCGTTGGGATGGTACAGGATGACATCGCCGTACTCCCCGTACGTGGAATACCCGGTCTCCTCCCCGACGATATAGGGGATCACCGACGAGGGATCGATCTTCTTCACGAGCACGAGGTCGCCGGCATTGATGAGCCCGACCTTGTCCGCGCTCCCGTGCTGCATGCTGCCGGACTCGACCACGTAGATCGGGGGCCAGTTCGAGGTGTAGGCGAAGAGCGCGACCAAGAGGACGACGATGATTGCGAGGGCGACGAGCGGCTCGAAGTACCAGCTGTCCCGCGCTCGGAAGAACACGGGGCGGCGGAGGTTTTGGAAGAAGCCTTCTTTCTCGTCCTTCTTCATTCCGCCCTCGAGGTCATCCTCTTCGGTATCCAAGTCGTCGATCGTCCAAGGCCGGACCGACTTCGAGGATTTCTTTCTCCGAAGTCGATGCTTGGGCGGACGGAGGGACGGTTCCCCCTCTTCCTGATCCACCTCGTTCTCGTCGAACTCGTCGTCGTCACCGAGGTCGTCGTCCGCAGAATCCAACGGCTCCTCGTCGCGACGCATGCAGTTCCGGCGGACCGGTCCGACCTCTTATCTCTTGGTTTCTACCCGAACGGTGGCCCGGTCCGCGAGGGAGATCGCGGCCCGAACGAGGATCGCCGCGACGACGAAGAGCGGTAACAGAAACAGGTCGCCCCCCGGCCACGGTACGTGGAGCGCCTCGCCGGCCCAGAAGACAGAGAAGGTGAACAACAGCGCGGTGGCGCCGGCCTTCAAGACCGGCACCTTGATTTTCCGGATTTGGCCGTGGAGCAACCAAGCCAGCCCCACCAGGAAGGCACCCGCGGTGAACGCGCCGACGAGGGTGGTGACACCATAGCCGGGAGCGGCCAGAGCGAGGAGAACGATGACCGCCTCCGTGGTTTCCACGACCCCCACGGAAAAGCCGGCACCGAACTGGACCACCGGATGCGGTTCCGGAAACCCGCCCGTCGCAGATTTCGCCGCTCTAGCCCGGCGATACGACCGCAGGGTGCTGCGAAAGAGGAACACGCCAAAGCCCGCCAGGACGATCGCGGAAGGTCCGAGGAGGTAGCTCGGCGGCAGCCGGTCGACTGCGGCCCCGGCCACTAGCGCGATCGCTCCGGCGAGTGCAACGCCCGAGAGGGCGCCGTAGATGGCCGTCCGAAGCTGGGGACCTCCCGCGCTGAGCGCGAAGACCAGCGCGACGACTTCCGTCATCTCGAGGAGAGTGATCAGGAAGGCGGGGACGAAGACCGGGGCGTAGAGCAATGCCACAGGCGGGCGACAGGGCCAACGCCTTTAACGCCACCTCGTCTCGACGGTCTCGTTCTCGAGGTGCGCCGCCCCCATGACCAAGATTTACGACATCTCCGCCGACATTCATCCCGGAATGCCCTCGTTCCCCGGTGACCCTCCGATCGCCATCCGCCCAACCCTCGAGCTGTCGAAGGGAGGGGCATACAACCTCTCCGAGATCTCCCTCGGTTCCCACGCGGGGACTCATATCGACCCGCCTCGCCATTTCCTCCCGGGCGGGCTCACCGCAGACCGGGTCGACCTCGACGCGCTGAACGGCCCTTGCCGTGTCGTCCACGTCCCGGATCCCCACCGGGAGGTGAGCACGGGGGACCTCAGGGGAATCCTTCACGGCGTCTCCCGCGTGCTGTTCCGGACCCACAACTCGGTCCGCTGGGCTCGGGGAGAGGCGTTCTTCCCCGACTACGTGGCCCTCGCACCGGAGACGGCCGAGTACTTGGCCGCTGCGAAGCTTCGGCTTGTCGGCATCGATTCTCAGTCGATCGAGCGGGACACGACAAACCAATACCCGGTTCACCACACGTTACTCGAAAGCGGCTGCCTCATTTTGGAAGGACTCCGACTCGCCGAGGTGCCTGCAGGCGAGTATGAGCTGCGCTGCCTGCCGCTCAAGCTCCGCGACGGCGACGGGGCTCCCTGCCGAGCGATCCTCCTCGCCCCCTGAGGGCCCGGCGTGCCGCCGAATCCGTTCTCCCCTGTGACCGGCTTGGGCGCTCCCGCCGGACCGGGCCTGGGCCAGTACTCTCTCTCGCTCGAGACCTGGGCGTTCGCGATCTTGGTCGGTGTGCTCGGGCTCCTCCTCCTCATGCACATCATGCGGAAGGTCCGTCATCCCACAGGGCGCGGTGGGTCCAGGGTACCTTGATGCCCCGGGGTCGACCTAGCGTTCCTGTTCGCGAGCGCTCTGCTGCGGGTATGGCTCCATCTCCAAGATGCCCTAGGGAACCGTTCGGTCTACTCTGCCTACCGCACGATCTTGGGGGGACTGGCTCACTCTCGCGATCCCGATTCCCTGCGCGGGACGGCGCGCTAGTCCCGTTCGTCCGGCGGCAGCAGGTTCGGGATTCCGTCCTCGATGGGATACTCGGTGCCGCATTTCGTGCAGGTAAGGGTGCCGTCGAGCACGTCGTCCCCCTCGCTCTTGCGGCTCGTGAGCTTGAGGTCGGCCTGGTCCATCGGGCAGCAGAGGATTTCCATCAGGTCTGACTTCACTTCGCGTCCCCCTCGATAATCCCGTGGCCGATGAGCCGCCACGCGTTAAACTTGCGCGAGATCGCGACCCGGCTTCCCGGGAACACCGTCACGGGCCGGGCCAGGTGGATCTCTACTTCGTCGCCCCGGGCGCTCGTGACCTTGCCCGGCGCAACGGTCGTTCCCACGTTGAGCGACACGAGCTCGTTGGAGTGGATCTTCTCGACCTTCATCTCTCGCTGAACGCCGACCACGCGGTCCAGCAGCGTCACTTTGACACGTACCCGCTGGGTGACCGGAGGCAACGTCTCGGCCGTGCCCACGAGCCGGCCCATGAGCGCGTCGGCCTTCGTGAGGGAGGGGTCCAGCGTGGTGCCCACGGCGGCCAGTCCGCCAGGGTGGAGCTCGTCGAGCTCGTTCCCGCCGGACACAAGGGAGGAGATTTTGGTCCGGATCTCCGATGAATGCCCGTCGGACGGGGCGGTGAGCCCCGGTCGGAGCTCGATCTCGTCGCCGACCTTGAGCCGTCCCTGCAAGAGGGAGCCGCCGAGAACTCCCCCCCGCAAATCGGTGGGCCGGGTCCCGGGTTTGTTGATGTCGAACGAGCGGGCGATGTACATCAACGGAGGCTTGGACGCATCCCGTTTCGGCGTGGGAATCACTCGTTCGATCGTGTCGATGAGCGCATCGATGTTCACCTTGTGGTTCGCCGAGATCGGGACGATCGGGGCGCCCTCGATCGGACTGCCCTTCAGGAACGTGACAATCTGCTGATAGTTCTCGACCGCCTGTTCGGGCGTCAGGAGGTCGATCTTGTTCTGCACGACGACGACCTTCCGCACGCCGATGATGTCGAGCGCATACAGGTGCTCCCGCGTCTGGGGTTGGGGGACTGGTTCGTTGGCGGCGACGAGCAGGAGAGCGCCGTCCATCAGTGCGGCGCCCGAGAGCATCGTCGCCATGAGCGCCTCATGGCCCGGCGCGTCGACGAAAGAGACGGAGCGAACGAACTTCGCCTCGCTGCCGTCGATGGGGCAGACCGGGCTGACGGACCATCCTTCCGGGGGCTCGTGCTGGGAACACTTGTAGAACGCCGCGTCGGCGTACCCGAGCTTGATCGAGATCCCGCGCTTGAGCTCCTCGGAGTGCCGGTCGGTCCACTCGCCGGTCAGCGTCTGAGTGAGGGTGGTCTTACCGTGGTCGACGTGGCCGACGAGACCGATGTTGACCTCGGGTTGCTGGGGGACCTTCATTTACGAAGCAGTCAGGAGCTCCGGGATGGGCTTGGAGCCCTTAGCCTCGACGGCCAGGTTGATCTGGACCGTGTCCTCGCTGATCGTGTTGCCCCGGAAGGTGCGACGGCGTCGCATCCCGTGCCGGGGGGCATGAAATCCCATCCCTCTTCCTACGAGGACGCGGGCCTGACGGGCCCCCGGTAGGTCCGGACGAAGAGCGAACCCGCTTTTGTCGGTCCCGCCGGTGATCCGCAGGGTGTACCCGGGCAACCCGATCGCGTCCCCTCCGACGGTCTCTCCGATGCGTCGGCCGAGGAGAGCAGATACGTGCGCGTCGGAGACCGTCTGTGCGTACGATTTCTCCTTCTCGGAAATCACGACTTTAAACTCGACCATTGGCCT
>JASHQC010000059.1 GCA_030037735.1 Thermoplasmata archaeon | reverse complement strand
GCCTGACCACAACCCACGTTCCAACGGTGTGATCCACCCCGCAACCGCAGCTGCTTCCGCTCCCATCGGCCGACTCATGTTGCCTAACGGCCACATACACTCGGTTGGCTCCGCTCGTCTTCACTCTACTTTCCCTCCTCGGTCCTTCTCCTGCTGAGGGATAGGCGTAGGAGGAGTCAATCCCACCTGACGCAGGCAAGTGGAAAGTGGCCGGCAGGCAGTCCTCTCTTCCGGTTTCAGTCTAGAGTGGGTGGAAACCGGATCCACGAAGGGCCCAGCGATGTGGTCGTCCCGTGGCCTGGGCGCGAGCAAGACACGCGGCACTGATGGGTAGGTTGAATTAGGGTGGGTCGGTTAGAGCCCGCCGCCGGTGGCATCGACCCATCACCTTCTAAGGCGCGACCGGTGCGACTCGCGGGAGGGGTGTCTCACCGAAAGTCCCACTCGGCGCGCGAGCCGCCGGTGCTCGGCGGCGTTGATCCACTCGACCTTGAGGTAGTCTACCAGTTCTTGGTCCGTCATTCCGATTCGTCGACCCTCTTGCACGGTGAACTTGTACGCCTCGATCTCCGAGGGCGCGTCCACGTAGCTTAGTCGCGGGAAGAAGAGCGGCTTCCGGTGGCGGAACTGATTGACGTGGCACAGCTCGTGAACGACATCGAGGTACACCGAGCGGAAATCGCCGGTCTTGAGGTAGCGATTGCTGATAATCAGATGACCGTCCACGTCGCTCGTGCCCATGTAGCCGAAACGGGCGGAGAAAAATTCCACTTTGAGCTTCCGAAGGACCCTCGGTGCCCGTTTTCCGAACAGCTTCCGGATCGCTGGGACGGCGGCGAATCCCCGAAAAAATCTCTCGAATGGGTACAGCTTCGTCGGCGCGTCTCGCTCGATGCGTACGTTGAATCTGCTTTCGATTGTCGTGGCAGCTCACCGCCGGTCGGAGGGGGAGCCCTTCGGGGGGAAAGAAGCTTCGACAGTTTCTGTCCAAGCACCTGAACCGTTTCGGGTGCCCCCATGGAACTACGGCTGGGCGGGCGACATCGGCTCTGCTCGTTCCCGTAGTGGGGAGGTCCGAACGCCCCGGGTGACGCGGATGCCGTCGGCGACGGCCACGAGCATCAGTCCGAGCGGCACGAGCGGGAGGCCCGCCAACTCCCGAGAGACTGTCCCGACCGCGAGGCTCGCACCCGCGAGAGCGGCAATCACTAGCGCGATCAGGGCGATGATTACGCGCACCATAGGGCCCCGGTCGACCGACCGCAGGCGTACAGCCGGCCAGAGTGCGAGGAGGAGCAAGATGCCTAGCGTGGAGGCTGCGACCTCGTGAAGAGTTACCCCACCGGTTGGGAGGACCACGATCGCCGCGATGAACGCGACGCCCGTTGCGAGGGCACAGGCAAGCAGGAGCAGCAGGACCCGTCTCACTCGCGCACCGCCCAGCCGCGACCCAGCCGACGAGGGGCGGAAAAGGCTGACTCCGACGGCGGCAAAGCACGCTGATAGCCGATTACGGGCCGCCGCTTTGGTCGGCTACAGGTTGGTGGGCATTAAGTTCCGAGGACACCGTCAGGCGGCGCACGCATCGAGGCGCGGAGAGCGTTGACTGTGGCAAATGATCGGGCGATGAAAACTCACCGCGTCCAACCCGGCCAGGCCGTGCACCTCGACCGCATCGATCCACAGGACGCGTCGGGGTTCGATGGAGGGAAAGCGGACGGCCTGAAGAAACTGGAGAAATTGACCGCTCGTCTGGACGAGTTGCAGGAGCTGCTCTACGCGGACCACACCCGCGCGATGTTGATCGTTCTGCAGGGTATGGACACCGCGGGGAAGGACGGAACGATCCGGCGGGTGTTCTCGGGAGTCAATCCTGAGGGGGTACGTGTTGCATCGTTCAGGGTGCCGTCGGCCCTCGAAAGCGACCACGATTTCCTCTGGAGAGCCCACCAACAGGTCCCGGCTCGAGGTGAGATGGTCCTCTTCAACCGAAGCCACTACGAAGATGTCCTGATCACGCGAGTGCACGGGCTCATCCAGCGACCGGTGTGGGAACGTCGATATCGGGAAATCAATGAGTTTGAGCGGTCCTTGACTGAGGAAGGCACGACGCTTCTGAAATTCTTCCTGCACATCAGCCGGGCCGAGCAGAAGCTTCGACTGAAGGAACGGCTCGACGACCCTACGAAACATTGGAAGTTCCGCGAATCGGATGTCGAGGAGCGCCAGCGATGGACCGCCTACATGGAAGCGTACGAGGAGGCGCTTACCCGAACGAGTACCCCGTGGGCCCCCTGGTACCTGGTCCCCTCGAACCGAAAATGGTACCGGGATCTCTTCGTTTCGCAACAGATCGTGAATGCATTGGAAGGACTCCGGATGCATTATCCTCCGCTTCCGCGGGAATTTCGAACGACTCGGGTTCGATAGCGAATGGCACGAGAAGTGGGAGGCCGCGCGCTCGGGCAATCCGCGCTGTCACGCCGCTCTGCCCCGGGGCGGAGGAGCTCCCGTTCCGGGCCGCTCCCCGGCCGGGACCCACACACGGGTGATCGATGGTAGGAACCTCCGGCTTTCCCGATCCAGTGTCTCGGCTGTCGGCTTGGATGATTCACGGTCCCCGCGGTTCCTTTCGGTGGATCGCCTTCGTCTTAGCGGCAACGTCCTTCGCCGCAGCGGTTCCGTCCCCGCTCTATCCCATCTACGAACAGAACTTCCGGTTCTCCGCGGGAGTGCTCGGCCTCGTCTTTGCGGCCTACACTCCGGGCGTGCTCCTGATGCTGTTCCTCGTAGCCCCCCAGGCCGAGCGCACGGGTCGAAAGCGAATGCTGTACGCCGGGATGGCGCTGAGTGCCCTCGGCGCGCTCGTCTTCGCCCTCGCGCCGAGCGTGGGCTGGCTGGCGTTGGGACGGTTCATCTCCGGGCTGGCGGTCGGAGGCACCACCAGCGTCGCCACGGCCGCGATGAGCGACCTCGAGCCGAACCATGATGCCCATCACGTGGCTCGCGTGGCCGTCGCGGCCAACTTCGGAGGATTTGCACTCGGCGTAGCCTTGAGCGGAATCACGGTGCAGTTTGGACCCTTGCCCACCCATCTCGTCTATCTGTTACCCATTCTCGCGAGTGGCATCGGCTTCCTAGCGGTGAAGGTGAGCCCGGAGACGGCTCCCGAAATCGGCGAGAGACGTCCGTTCCGCGTACCGGCCGTTTCGGTGCCCGCCAGTGCGCGTTTGCCGTTCTGGGTCGCTGCCGGTGGGATCGCGGCCTGCTATTCCATCTACGGCTTTTTCGCGGCGCTCGTGCCCTCGTACGTCCGGGCCGTCCTTCTGTACCCTCACGCCTCCGGGGTCGGCGGGATCGTCGCGTTGATGTTCGGGATGGCGGCGTTTACGCAGCTCGCCACCGCCCAGATCCGCGACCGGAGAGCGCTCTTGGTCGGATTTCCGTTAATGATCGTCTCCCTAGCGGCTCTCGTGCTGATCCTTCCACTTGTTTCCTGGACGCTTCTGATCCCCGTGACGGCCGTTCTCGGTGTGGCGGTCGGCCTGACCTTCATGGGCAGCGTCACCCTGGTGGATCGCGTGGTACCAGCGGAACAACGCGGAGGGACGCTGGCCGGCTTCTACTCCGCCGGATACCTCGCGCTCGCCGTACCGACGATTGGCGTCGCCGAGGCTTCCGAGAGCATTGGACTACCCAAGGCAGGATTCCTCTTTGGAGTGGTCCTCGCCGCCGCGGTCGCGGTGCTGTATGTCGTGATCTATGAAACCCCCACCCCGCCGGGGGGCGGCGGCCGGCCACGGGATCTGCCGAGGCCGCAGGTTTCCGGATAGGTTCCAGATCGCCTTTCTCTCCACGCGGCCGCCGGAGGCGACCCCGGGGGACCTTACGCTCGGCTATTTAGCCCCCTGTCCGCACTGCGGGCCGGTATGGATAGAAGGCGGGTGGTCATCATGGGCGCGGCGGGCCGTGACTTTCACAATTTCAACGTCCTCTACCGCGGGCATCCGGAGTACGAAGTCGTCGCGTTCACCGCTACCCAGATTCCCAACATCTCCGGGAGGACGTATCCCCCGGTCCTCGCCGGGCCGGATTACCCGAATGGTATTCCCATCGTGCCGGAGGAGGACCTTTCGGAGATCGTCCGGAAACAGCGCGTCGACCTGGTCGTCCTCGCCTACTCGGACCTTCCGGAGATCGATGTGATGCACAAGGGCTCCACTGCTCTCGCCGCCGGCGCCGGCTTCTTCCTCGCGGGCCCTCGGGAAACGATGCTGGTCTCTAGCAAGCCCGTGCTGAGCGTCTGCGCGGTTCGCACCGGAGCGGGCAAGAGCCCTGTCACCCGGTTCGTCTCCCGATTTCTTCGTTCCCGGGGGTACCGCGTCGCAATCGTCCGTCATCCGATGCCGTACGGCGATCTGGCCGCGCAGGCCGTGCAGCGCTTCGCGCGCTTGGAGGACCTCGACGTAGCCCACTGCACCATCGAGGAACGGGAGGAATATGAGCCCCATCTCCGCGACGGCGCGGTCGTATTCGCCGGGGTTGATTACGAGGTGATCCTTCGTCTCGCGGAACGGGAGGCCGAGGTGGTCCTCTGGGATGGTGGGAACAACGACTTTTCGTTCTATCGACCCGACCTCCAGATCGTCGTCGCCGACCCTCACCGGCCCGGTCACGAGCTCTCGTACTACCCCGGCGAGGTCAACTTCCGCATGGCCGATGTGATCGTCGTGAGCAAGACCGACTCGGCGCCCCCCGAGAACGTGGCCTCCGTTGAAGCCAACGCCGCCCGGGTGAACCCCAAGGCCGAGGTACTCCGCGGGGCCCTGGCGCTGACCGCCGAGGAACCGGAGCGGCTCCGGGGACATCGCGTGCTCGTGATCGAGGACGGCCCGACCATCACTCACGGTGGAATGGCCTACGGGGCCGGCACCCTGATGGCTCAGGCCCACGGCGCGAGGATCATCGACGCGAAGCCGTTCGCGGTCGGGAGCATCGCTCGAGTGTATGAGCAGTACCCGCACCTGAAGAACATCCTCCCGGCGATGGGGTACAGCCCCGAGCAGGTGCGGGAGCTCGAACAGACGATCCGCGGTTCGGGTGTGGAATACGTGGTCGATGGCAGTCCCGTCAATTTGAGCCATCTCATCCACGTCGACACACCGATCGTGAACGTGGGCTATCAGTACGAGGATCTGGACGGTCGGATGGCGGGCGTGCTGGAACGGTTCGTTCGCCAGTACCTCACCCCCGGTTCCACCGGACCGGCACCGTCCGAAAGGCGGGGCGCCGGCGCGGCCTAACCCGGAACCGCCCGACGGAAACGTCGGAATGTCGGGGCGCGGTTCCACCGGAGGTTCCCCGGAGGGATCGACGGGTCCCTACCCCTCCATTCTAAGATTCCCCAGCGTATCCCACGGGTGGCGGATACATGTCGTTCACCATCTCTCAAATCACGTTCATCCTAAGCGCGATTAGTTCGGCCGCCGTCATCGCCGGCGCCTTCTTCATCGTGTTTCAGCTCCGGCAGAACGCCAAACTGATCCAGGCGACGTTGGCGCAGAATCGGAACGACGCGGCGTTCAGGATCCTCGACCGAATCACCTCAGAAGGCACGGCCCACCGCCGCAAGCAATTGCACGAGGTCGCCCAGCAGCGTGCGAAGGAGGGGTGGGACGGATACTACGAGAGCCTCGAAGATTACGAGATCCGCAGCTTTGCGCTACAGTACGTCCTCATCGGCCAGTTCGTGCGGGAGGGGATCATCGACCTGGACCTCGTCACCCACATGATGAGCTACCTGATCGTGCTGGATTGGCTCGCCTTCCGGCCGATCGCGGAGTACCTGGATTTCCGGTTCGGAACGAAACCGAGTCCGTGGGCTCCATTCCAGTGGCTGGCGGAAAAGTGCCGCGAACACCTCGATTCCAAGGAACACGCATCGCACGTACCGGTCGTCGGGGCGTGAGGGGGCCCAGGAAGGCGCCTCGCCCACGCTCAGCTCGGTGCCACCGGGAACGCCCGTGTGAGCATCTCCACTTCTCCTGGGGTCAGGAGTCGGGGGTTGACCGGCACCCACACCGCGGTTCCCGCGGTCTGCGCCCGGGCGTGAAGCTCGCGGAGGAGTTTCAGGACCGGGGCCAGCGTGTTCACGGTGACCAAATACTCGAACCCTTCTAGCAACACCGCGCTCACGTGACCTTCCCCCAGAGCGCTCTCGAACAGCGTTTCGAGCGCCGGCACGTCACTCGGCCTCACGGAGTTCTGGCGCCCCACGTTCGAGAGCCAGATCACGGTGATATCGCGGGGACCGATGCGACGACGGAGGCGATCCGGGAACTCTCGGGTCACGCAGAGGCCTCGCCGGCCCGCTGAGACCGCGTCCAGGAACCGGGTCCACGCCGTATCCGTGGTGTCCTCGACGAGCAGCTCGATGCCGGGATGGAGCACGCTGCCGGAGGGGGGAGGAGGCTCGGCGGGAGCGAGGTTCTCGGCCACGGGGGGTCTCCACGGCGGAAGCGGGGCCGCCTCCGGTCGAGGAGCGGCAGGGCTGACTGGGCGAGCGAGCGGCGGCGGGGGGGAGGGCCCGACCCGGGGGACGCGCCCGAGAGGAGGTGCGGGTACCGAGGCAACACGCACGGATGCGGCGGGCGCCTCGACCGGCTCGGGCTCCTCCGGCTCGGCTGGAACCAGCTCCGGAGGGGCGGCGGGAGGGATCTCCTCCGGGGAGGGCACCGGCTCCTCGTGCTTGACCTGCGGCGGCGGCCAAGCCCAGATTTGCTCGGGAGCGGCTCCCCCGAAGTGACGCACGATTTCCCGTGTGAGGTAGGGGCCGAAGCCCGGAACGGCCACTAGCTTCTCGTACGACGCATGAGAGATCGATTCGAAATCCGAGAACCCCGCATCGTAGGCCGCGGCCAACTTGGTCAGCCCAATGTACGGAACGCCCATAGCCTGGTCGAGTTGCTCGAGCGTGGTATGCAACGCGGTCTCTCGGTTACGTACCTCATCGCTCAGGAAATCGGTACCAGCGTCCGACTCCGGCTCGAATCGGACCGTCTGCCGTCCGCGACGCCCGAGGCGTCGCACCGGTCGAAGTTTGTGCCGGCCGCCGGGCCGAGGAAGGCCGGGCACCCACACTCGCCACCGAGTGCCCACGGCGGTCCGGCCCCCGGTGGTCTCGCCCGGAATGAACCGCGTCCCGGCCGTGAGCGCCTCGAACCGCGGCACCTTCAACGACTGGGCGATTCCCACCGAGTGGCTTCGCAACTCCTCCTCCAGCACGGGAGGTGCTTCGACCCACACCTCCGTGATGTTGGCGCCGGCGGGGGCCTTGCTCAACCGGCGACGGATGGACCGCACGACGCGATGCGCATCGGGTCCTAGTCCCAGCATGAGATCCAACGCCGCAGAACTGGCGCCTTCTGGGAGCTTGAGATACACCTCACCCTGGGGAGCGGGTAGAACGATCATCCCGGAGGGGAGCGAATCCACCAACTCGACCATCGAAGGGAGCACTTGCACCGGGCTTCCGCCCAGAACGACGTTCAAGGTCTGGTTGCGGAGCCCCTCCTTCACCCGTTTGCCAGGCATTTGGGATAGCAGGGTTGCGATCCGACCCGCACTGGCCCGGTAGATGCGCTGCAGTTCGGCCATGTTGGGCTCGACTCGGATCTGTCTTCCTTCCCAAGGTTGGGCTGGGGAGGTCACCTCGATGCTCTCGGCCGGCAGGACCCGGGTCAGGACCGGGAGAAGGCCCCGAAGCTCGGTGGCCACCGTTTCGTCCCGGGCGTTCACCACCAGGCTGGGCCACCGCGTCGTCCGAGGCAGCGAGAGTCGCCGGCGCCCGTGCTCGACCGCGAGAGCGATCGGGGCGACCCGGTCGAGCAGCTTCTCGGAGGCAGGGTCGATGAGGCTCTGCCGGACGGGCGCGAGCGGAGCTTCGAAAAGGCTCCGGGCATCATCCCGGAACGTACGGTCGATCGCCTCCATCGTAAACGGAGCGAACGGTGCCCAGAGTTCCGCCAGCCCGGTCACGACATGCAGGAGTACCCGATGGGCGGCAATCTTGCCCGTCGTCGAGCCCGCTTCATCGAGCCGGCTTCGGATGAGGAGGAGATACCGCTCCCGGAGATCCTGTTCGGCGAACCGAGTGATGCGGTCGAGGGTTTCCGGGAACCGGCCGGCGGCCAACCCCGCGAGCGCGTCGGCTCGGAGCCGCTCGAAGCGGGAAACGAACGCTCGGTCCTCTTCCCCCAAAGCTTCTCGGACTCGAGCGATTGATTGGTCCCCCGGAGGAAGGCCCTCCCGCGAGAGGGCGTCCGATAACCGGTACGCCACCCCCCAGAACCGCCGAAGCTGGCGGACCTCTTCCGCGATTACGGCGGCGAAAGGCGACGCCACCCTCCGATGGGAGCCCATGCGGACCAGCGCGCAACGGACCGCATCGATGGGCGCCCCGGGATCGATCCGGGTGGACTCTTCGTCCACGGTGCCGGTCGGAAGAAGAATCGCCCGAGTATCCGCCGGGCGAGCCGAGGCCGCGAACTGGGCCACTAGATGGGTCACGAGAAGGGGAGCCCTCCGTAACTCGGGAAGTACGAGGCCTACGCCATGGTCGGGCGGAAACGGGGACATCCGGGACCACCGGTAGAGCGCCTCGGCGAAGACCGGAAGCAACGGCCGCCGGACCGACGTGCGGATTCCTCCGCAGGAGCACTTGGGTCCCGTCCCGGCCGGCGCGAGGCGCCAACAGTCGCTGCATTCCTCCAGTGCGGGGACGGTCGGGTCCTCGGTCGTCCGGGCGTCGCTCGCAGGCCAGGGAACCACCTCGGACGCGGTGGGAAGAACGTCGCCCGGCAAAACCTGCTTGAACAGATAGAGGGTCTCCGCATCGATGCGGTCGGGCTCGAGCCGCCAGGTGCGACCGGGCCGCCAGAAGAGCCCGCTTCCGCATTGGGCGCATCGGGGCACTCCGTGACGGACACGCAACTGGGCAAAGATCAGCGCGTTATCGGTGAGGTCTCGCAGGATGAACGCCTCGGCCGTGTCCACGGGGAGCCCCTGGTACTTGTGTGCCGACTGTCCTTCCAGGAATCCGTAGGCCGACATGACCGGCCAGCCGGGAATCTCGAGCTTGTCGGCGATCCGCGCGTCCGATGCGCCGTGTGCCGGGGTCAGCGTCACGATGCCGGTCCCGCTGTCCCCCACCTCGGGCGAGACATGGAACAGGCCCCCGGGGCTCAGGAGAGAGTAAAGCGGCGGGTACTCCGAGCCGAGCGGGTGGACGTACGGGGTGCCGTCCCACGCAGACCCCGGCTTCTCCTCGAGCACTTCGATCTCGGAGTCCGGCATCCACGCGCGCAAGCGCTCGAGGCTCGACTTGCTGGTCAGCACTCGCTCCTCCACTCCTCGCCGGGTGAACTTGGCGAGCACGTACGGAAGAGTGGGATTCAGTAGAATCGCTGTAGTCCCGAGAAGTTTCCACGCCGAATCGGTCCAGACCAGCGCGTCGACCGGAGGGTTGGTATTGCGGAGAGAGAACCGCACCAGGTAGGCCGGTCCTTCCTCATCCACATACAGCAGGTCCGCGGGACCCTTCGGGCATCCGCAGCGGGGGCACCATCGGAGCGGCCCCTCCTTCCCGACCAGGACGCTGGTCTCAGCGAGACGTCCCAGCATGGACCCCACCGCTGCGGTGAGTTCCGGACGAATCAACGGTTCCATGGCGGAGCGTCCGAACCAGAGCCCAAGCCCATCCCACTGTGCCGCGGCGGAGGCCGGTACACGGTCCCCGGAGTGCCCGCCAAACAGGACGGGGCCAGTGGCGGTGCGCTCGAGCAGCAGCTGGGCCCGCGTGGCTACATCGGCGAACAGTCCGCGTTGGAGGAACGAGGTCGGAACATCGCCGGTCGGAGGCAATCCCCCGATCGAGATGTGCGTGGGGGGGCCACCCCGATCCGGCCGGTCCTCGGGACCCGGAGGCAACCCCCGGCTCGACCACAGCTCTCGGGCCGCGGTCTCGACCGCACGGGGATCCAGGCTAGCGGGCAGCGCGCGCAATGTACTCCCCGGACCCTCCGCGACGCTCCGGCGAGAATGATGCGCGGTCGCGCACCTTAAGGATTGCTGACAATCGCCGGCGACCGCCGTCCTCCGTTCACCGACAACTCTTATCAATCGGCACGCGTCCGCGGCGACGGGGAATCCGCATGGCCTGGACGACGGCAGAAGTCCGAGAGCTCAAGGAAGGACGCTACGTGCTCCTGGATGACGAGCCGTGTCGGATCCTATCGATCCAGACCTCCAAGCCGGGGAAGCACGGGGAAGCGAAAGCCCGCATCGACGCGATGGGGATCTTCGACGGGGCCAAGAGAAGCGTCGTGTTTCCGGTCAAGCACAAGGTGCAGGTCCCGATGATCGGAAAGCACCAGGCGCAGGTGCTGTCGTTGACCGACACCGAGGTTCAGTTGATGGATCTCGAGACGTACGAGACGTTCTCGCTGACCCTGGACCCCGAACTCAAGGGCCAACTGACGCCCGGTTCGGAGATCCAGTACCTCGATGCGATGGGCAAGCGTCGCATCACGCGCAGTTGATCCGTGGGCCGTCTGTATTATCGGACGGCCGGGGTCGCACTTTATAAAGCGGACCGGACATCATTTTCGATGCAAGGTACTTAGCCGGTCGGCAAGGTTCCGCATCGCTTGGGGGATCGGGAGTCCGCATGGCAGGTCTCGGCTCGCTCTCATCCTCCCGGTTGACCAAATTGCTCCAGGAAAAAGCGGAGCAGCTCAAGAAGCGGCGGGAGACCGCCGAGGGGCTCCTAGCCGAAATCGAGGCTCGCGTGGAGCTCCTCACGGCGACGGGCATCACCCTGCCCGGCGTGACGGAGAAAATCCCTTCGCTTCGAGATTTGCAGCGGAAGGCGGACTGGGAGGCACTGGAGAACCAGTCGAAGGCCCTGCTCGCCGAGATGGAGCAGGCGGCTAGAGCACCGGTCGAGGAGCGCCAGTCGGCCCTTGCCCGTCGCGCGGACCGGGCGGCCCTGCTCGGAAATCCGCTGCCTCCGGAAGCCCGGCTGCTGCTCGACGAGGTCCGTCCCAAGATTCAGGAAGGGCAGTGGCGGGAGGCGTTCGAGCGTCTCGCGGCCATCGAAGAGGCGTTGGCCGGACTCGAGAAGGCGTACGAAAGCAACCTGTCCGACCGTGTCCGCGCCTTCGTCCGCTGGGCCGGGGGCCCGGACGAGATTCCTTCGGCGCTGGAAACCGAGGTTCAACCGGTCCTCGCCGAGCTCAAGGGGGCGGCCCCCGAGCCGGCCCAGAAGCAGCTCGCGCAGATCCTGGAGCGCGACTTCCCCCAATCCGTTGACCGACGAGCGACCGTTCGCGACCGCGCCGAGCGCGCCATTCCGGCGGCCCGCGAGCTGGGAGCCTCGACCGGTGGATTGGAGGCCGCGCTCGAGGCCGACAACCGGTCGTTCATCCTCGATTGGCCCCAAAGCGTCACTCACGTGGAGCAAGCCGTCGACGGATTACAGACCATCCTGCGGGAGAGGGTGAGCTCCACCCTGGTGTCGCTCCGGGACACACTCGAGGCGTTGCGCGCCCAAGGGGTAGACCCCAATCAAGCCCTGGCCGCGCTGGAGCAGATCTCCGCCCAGCTCAGCACGTCGAAGCCGCACGAGCTCCCCGGGCTCGTAGCGGCCGCCCGGGAAGCGGCGGAAGGCCCGGTCGTCGCCGTCGTTGCAGGCGTGCTGGACGAGGTCCGGCCGCGGCTCGTCGAGGCGCGGCGGCTCGGCCGGGATCCGAGCGACGTCTTCGCGGCGATGAATCGCGCACGGGAAGCGCTGCGCCTTCGGATCTACGGAGAAGCGATCGCCGCGAGCCAAGAGGCCCTCGATCGAGTCACCCATCTCATCGAGGACATCGAAGGGGTCCGGTCGGAGGCCGAGTCGATCCGGGATATGCTCGCACGGCTGGCCAAGAACGGGTTCGCCGCCGCGCCGTTCGAGGCGCAGGTGACCCGGTCGCTTCAGGCCCTTGACCAGGGAGACACTTCGGCCGCGCGCCGGATGCTTCAGGGAACCATCTCCTCTCTCGGCCGGGAGGCGGTGGCGCATTTCCAGAGCCGGCTGGCCGCCCTTTCTCAGTCGATCGCCATCGCGAAGGAACGGGGATTCTTCCCTGCGGAACTGGCCGACGCGGAGCCACAGATCCGCACCGCGCTCGACGCCGGACGACTCGCCGATGTCGGGGCTCAACTGGGCCGTGTCGACGCCGACCTTCGGGCGGCCGCGGCCCCGTACTTGGCCCGCCGCCTACAGGAGATGGAGACGGGAATCGCCGAGATTCCCGAAGAACAAGCCGTTACGCCCGTCCGCTCCTCGATGGCGGACGCCGACGTGAACCTTCGCGTCAAGGAAGATCTTCCCGCCTCCCTCGAGTGCCTTCGACGGGCGGAGCGGGAGTTCTCCGCCGTGTTCGCAGCTCGGGCCTCCTCGCTGGTGGAAGCACTCGCCCAGGAGCGCCGCGTTCTCGAGGAGATGGGTGGGACCGGTGACGAAATCCAGCGGGAGATCGACGAGGTCGAGCAGATCTTCAATATGGGCGATTTCGTCAAAGCGTCGAAGGCCGCCCAGGAGATCCGTACCCGGACCCTTCAGCAACAGCTGATACGCAGTGAAGAGGCCGTTTCGCATGCCAAACTAGCCCTGATCGAGCTCGAGACGATGGGGCTCGACGTGTCCGCCTTGCGGACGGATCTCGAGATGGCCCAGGACGCCGCCAAGAACTCGAAGCACGCGGAGGCGTACAAGCTCGCCGAGGCCACGGCCGCGACTGGTCGGAAACTAAAGGCCGAGTCGCAAGAAATCCTCGACCTTCTTGCCGAGACGGGAGAGCAGCACGCCGCCCTCACCAAGGCCGGCCAGTCGCTCGATGATTACCGCATATCCGTGCAAGAGGCCAAGCAGGCGTACCAGGCCCTCGATTTTCCCCGAGCCCGCGCGGTGCTGGCCCAGCTCCGAGACGAGCTCCAAAGCACGGTCCTTCAGACCGAGTCCGTGCGATTGCTCTCGGAGGCGAAGCTCGTGATCGAAGACGGTCGCCGCCTCTCCGTTCCGATGGATGGCCCGACGGAGCGCATCGCGCACGTGTCGAGGCTCCTCGAGGAGGGCCATCTCCGGGAGGCCGCGGCGGAGATCCGGAATGTTCACGCCGAACTCATCTCGCTGGTGCGACCTGTGCTCGAAGAGAACCTGAGGTCGGTGGAGAGCGAGTCCGACACTGCGCGGGGCATCGGATTGGATCTCTCGGCCGTGGCAGCGACGCTCAGCGAAGCGCGACGTCGGCTTGGCCAGCCGGTGCCTACGGGGGTCGCCTCCTTGATCGAGAGCGCTCGTTCGCAGTTCTTCGAGAGCCGGGGATTCCTGGAGCACTCCGACCGGGCCTTTCGGCGGGCCACCGACGCCCTGAATCAGGCCGAGCTGGTCCGCGTGGACAGCGCCCGCCCCCGGGAACGGCTCCGCAAGGTGCAGGAGCTCATCAGCCAGCGCGAATATCCCCGCGCGATCGAGCAAGCGTCCTCGCTCGAGAGGGAACTCACTCAGGCGACGGTCCAGCAAGTGTCTCGGTCCCTCGCGGGTTTCCAAGGCCTCGTCACGAGGGCCCGCCAGCAAGGCGCCGACACCACGCTCGCGGAGAACTTCCTCCAGCAGGCCCGCGCAGCGCTCGACAACTCCCAACCGATCGAGTCTCTCCAACTCGCCGCTCGTGCAGAGAGCGAGATCGAGCGCGTAGAGCTCCAGCAGGCGATCGCGAAAGGCTCCTTGGAGACCATGGAGGGCAAGCTCGCCGCGGCCGAGAAGGACGGCGTGGTCGCTCCCGCTGCCTCCGAAGAGCTCGGGAGGGCCCGGACCGCATTCGCACGCCGTGACTATATCGAGGTCCTCGAGATGACCCTAGCCACTTCCGATTCCTTGGCCATCGCCCGTGACTACCACCGCCGGGCCTCCGAAGCTATCGAGGTGGCGGAGCGCCATCGCAAGGAGGCAAGCGGTCTCTCCGCAGAGGCCTCCGAGGCCACGGCCACCTTGGCGTCGGCCCGCGAGCTGGCCGCGGCGGGGCAGTACGTGGACGCCATCCGTCGCGCCCGCGAGGCATCCGAGAAGGCGCGCTGGTCTACGGAGCGGCTCTTCTCCGGCGGTCTCGAGGAGGTCCGCCGGCTGCTCGAGCTGGCCCAGCGATGGGTTCCCGACTCGGCCACGTCGATCGCGACCAGCGTGGACGACGCGGAGGCCGCGCTCAAGGCCCGCGAATGGACCCGGGTCACGGACCGCCTGCGCAAGGCACGGGAGCTGGCAGACGCGGCGCTCGGAGCGGCCCTCGATGCCCGTCAGGACGCCTTGCGCGCGCAGTACGACCGCATCCTCAGCGTTGACGCGTCGGAGAAGGACCGGCGCGCCGAGGTCCTCCGTCACCTATCAGAACAGCGGGGACGCCACGCCTACGCGGAAGCGTTCGAGACGGCGCGCGAAGAGGAGACCCGGCTCGCGGATTCCCGTCTCACGGAGCTGCGTCGCCGGACGAAGGATCTCGAGGCCAGTCTGTTGGTCGGGGAGAAGCTCGGGCTCGACACCACGCCCGTCATGCAGCTGTTCAGCGAGGCCAAATTGGCACTTCAAGCGGGGAAGACCGACCCGGTCGGCGGATTGCTGGACAAGGCGACGGCCCTGCTGGGAACGATCGTCAAGCCCCGAGCGTCCGACAAGCTCCGGGACGTCCGGGCCGAGTTCGTGTTCGCGCGTGATGGTCTCAACGTGAATCTCGGAAACGTGGGAGAGATTTTGGATGGAGTCCCTCGCCTCCTCGAGCACGGCGAACTGGTCGACGCGGCTCGGGTGATCCTCTCGTGCGAGGAGCAGATCAATCAGCGGAAGGCTCAGCAGCGCGAGCTGACGAACCTGCACTACCTCATCGATGCGGCCATGACCCAGGCTCGCCTCCGGGGATTGGATACCACGAAGGCCCAGGAGCTGCTCGCCGCCTCGATCCAGGCTCGGAGCACCGACTACGGGTTCGCGCTCGAGAAGGCCCGTCAGGCCCACGAGACGCTGAAGGCGCTCCTCAAACCGCCGGAGACGCCGGCCGCATTCTGGCCGTTCCGACGGGCTCCGGGCAGCGGGACCTAGGAGCCGTGGCCCAACTCAATCGGGCGGGAGCAATCCGCTTCCCGGCGGCAAACCGCGGACAGCTCCTAGCTGAAGCCGGTCGTACTCGACCGCGTGTTTGATGCCGCGCCTCCTCAGCAGAACTGACACTTGCTCCGTGATCTGAACGACTTCCTGGGCGCGGAACGCCTTGTAGAAGTAGAACTCGGGCCGACCGTCGGCGGGAATCGGGAAGATGAGCCGAATGCCGGCGGCGTCTTGTCGGTTGTAGCCCGCCGGCTTACGGTCCCGCTTGAGGTCCCGGAGATTCTCGTCGAGCAGCACCTCCGGCAACAGCGGCTCCGCTTCCTTCATGAACGGACGATTGGCCTCGACGACCCGTTTGTGGATCTCCGGATAGACGCGGACGAGGTCCTTGTAGCTCCGACGTCCCTCCAGAATGATGTGCCCGCTGCGGGCTTTCACCGGAGGCGTCACACTGCCCGGCCAGCCGTGCGCGGTATATGGCCCCAGCGCCGCCGGCGAAAGCCTCAAAGAGACGCCCTCCTAACCGCCGCCGGGCGCGCTCCCGTAGTCTAGTGGTCAAGGATAGAGGCCTCTCGAGCCTCTGACGCGGGTTCAAATCTGCGCCGGACCGTTCCGGCCGGTGAAACTCCCGCCGGGAGCATGCCCCTTGGACCGAGATACCGCCGGACGGATTTGGTGGGGGGTCGGAGAGGAACCTAGCTTCTGGTGGGGCCAGTAACCGGTACCGCGGTTGTGCAGGACGGTGCCACCCACATCCCGCCATCGACCCCGCATCGACCGCGTTCTGAAAGACCCCTGCAGGCGAGAGGCACCGGGTACCGTAAGATTCCCTTGGAGCGGGCGGAGGAATCTCATATCTCAGCTGCCGGTCGGGCCGGTGGTGGCGCACGTGGATTCACGACGCGCGATGCGCTTCCTCCTGGCCGCCGTTCTCGGCAGCATACCGCCCTTGGCTGTCATCACCCTCGAGTGGCGGTTCGGGATAGGGCCGGAAACTTCGCTCGATCTCGCCCTCGCGGCCGTCTCGATTTCCTACCCGTTGTGGCTCTCGCGTCTTGGAATCGACCGTGCGAGGGACTTCGTGCCGTTCCTGGTCGGTTTCAGTACGATCTTCGGGGTGTTCTCGTACATCACCGGAGTCGCGAATGGTCTGACGGACGAAGCCTACACGACCCCGTTGTACGTCAGCATCCTCGTCCACGGCCAGAACCTGTACTCGATTCCGCTTGTGGTGACGTACACACAATATGGAATCCATTCGACAGTTTCGACCTACTACTCCTATCTCCCGCTCCTCACCTTTCTCCAAATTCCATTCCTGGACTACAAGCTGTTCTGCGCCGTGTGCTGGCTCGGAATCGTCTGGCTCGTTCGGAGGGACTTCTATTCCGCGGTCGCGCTGGCGCAGCCGTTCGTTGGCCTCCTGGCGTTCAACGGCTTCAATGACTTCGTGCCGCTCCTGCTCCTGACGGCCGCCTTCGTGGGTTGGAACGGGAGGCGACAACGCTGGGCCCAGCTGGTCGCGCTCGGCACCAAGCAGTTTGCCAACGTGTTCGTTTTCGTTTACCATCTCCTTCGCCGAGACTGGCGGAATGCGCTGCTTACCGCCGTGTTCACGCTGGCGTTCCTAGTTCCATTTCTCATCTGGGACTGGCACGCGACGCTGTGCCAGGCGGTGCTGTACGGTCTCCCCGCGGGATGCCCGGGGGCAAGCCACCTTCTCCTGTTCCATATCGACTATGGGCTGTGGCCGCTCTGGTGCGCCGCGGTGTTCTATGCCCCCGTCCTCGCCTTACTTCGGTCGGACGCTGCTCAGAAGTTGTATTCCCCAGTGAAGAGTGCCTGGGATCGAGTGGTCCGACGGCCGCGGTAGCCGGCACCTTCCCCCGTATGGAGTCCGGCGCGAGCGAGGGGCTTTCTTATCATTCCCCTCGTTGGAACGTGGGTCGAGCGGGTCTGGATGGCAACTCGATACCTGATCGTCGTCAGTGAGGAGGACGCCACCGCGAGAATGATTGCGGAGCATTGGGGTACTCCTCCCAGCACCGGCGAGTTCGTCGACGGGTCCCCCTTGCGTCAGCTCACCCCCGAGGTGGAGCTCCTCCGCCGGCCGGGACTCCACGTTTTCGATACGCGGCTCGACGCGGTGCTGCCCGCCCGGCTGAAATCGGTTCCCATCGTGTTCCCGTCCCGTCACCAGAGCGAGAGCGGGATCGCGTGCCTGACAGTCCACCCTCTCGGGAACCTAGGTCCGGTTGCCGAAGTGGGTGGTGAACCCGGTCGGTTGGTCCCGACGGCTGCGCGACTCATGGCGGACGCGCTGCGCCAGGCGGAGGAGCCGGCGCAGGCCGTGGGCGTCCCGGCAACGTACGAGGCGACGCACCACGGCCCCCTCCTGCATCAGCCGGCGTTCTTCGTTGAGATTTCGAGCGCGTTGTCGGAACTGGACCGGCGAAAGGTCTCAAGGCCCCTCTCGGACGCGCTGCGCGACCTAGACGAAGAACCGGAGGATCGGGTTGCCGTAGGTGTCGGAGGCGGTCATTACGCTCCTCATTTCACAGAACTCGCGCTCAACCGACGGTGGGCGTTTGGGCACATTGTACCGCGACACGCCCTCGAAGATCTCACGCCGGACGTCATGCGACAACTTCACGAAGGCGTCCCCCCGCCGGAGGGCGCGCTGTTCCAGCGAGCCAGCGATTCGGACAGGCCCGCATGGAAGGCGTGGGGGCGTCGTCTGCGTGACCCGGACGCGGCCCCGCGTCCGACAGGCGGGGCCTAGCGAAGGTCACCGGCTCAGTCGGATTCCGACCGGCGTTTGCCGGGGCGCTGGTACATCACGGCGCCGCTGCGGTAGACCGCCTTGCCGATGCGGAGGGTCTGGGCCGAGGCAAACCGCGGCGCCTTCTCCGCGAGCATCAGGCTCTCGACGACCTGACGGAAGAGCGCACTCTGATTGATCTCCGGGTGTCGCTCGAGGAACTCGTTCTCCTCCGACGTGATCGTGATGTTCTTTCGCAGCATTCCCGCGATATCGGCATGCGTCCGTGGCTTCCCGGGCATGCCCCGCCGAACACTCTATTGAGTATATATACGTATTCAAGGACTCGCACGCCCGCTCATTTCGCGGGCGGCCCCGCGGTGATCACCACGGCATGGTCTGCCGAGAACCCCGTCTCGGCGGCCGAGCGGAGTTCTCGGGGGCGCAGGGCGCGAAGAAAACCGGGCCAGGTTCGATAGAAATCACCCGGCAGGCGATGATAAGCAACATCAACCGCGAGTTCATGAGCGGAGGCGGTGGTTTCGAGTTCGAGCGGCAGGGACCCGAGCGCGCTCTCTCGAATGCGGCCCAGTTCTCTCAGGGAAATCAAATCGGTGGAAAGTCGTTCAATCTCCCGCCGAATCAGTCCTACGACGCGGTCCCGCGTGGCGGGATCCGTTCCGGCCATCGCCTCCCAGTACCCGCCCCACCGCATGGCCTCGAGCTCGCTCGAGGCATGGTAGGCCAATCCATGCTGCTCCCGAACGCGCTGAAACAGACGGGACAGAAGCGGACGACCCCCCAGCACTTCATTCACCAAGAACAGTTCCGGGTAGGCCGGGTCCGACCGGGCAATCGTCGGAGCACCGATACGCACGGCCACCTGACTCTGACCCTTGATCGTCACATCGAGCCGGCTTCCCTTAGCTGGCGGAGTCGGCATCGACGGACGGGGTGGCTCCGGAACAAACTCCCCAGGCCCGAAGTACCGCGCCAACGATCGAATGACGTCCTGAGAGGGCATCCGGCTTGTCACCACGAGAACACTTCCCCCGGCCGGATAGTGAGACGCATGGAATCGTCGAAGGCTGTCGAGCGAAATACGCGCCGCGGTCCGCGGGGTTCCGATGCCCGTTGAACCGTACGGATGCTGGCTCGGGAACATCTTCGCCAGGAGCTCCCGTTCCGCGCGGAGGTCCGGTTGTATCTGCTGCCGAAGTTGACGCTCTCGGAGTTGCCGCTGAGCCCGAGCCAGCTCGTCCGATGCGAAATGGGGACGGAACACGGCATCGGCGAAGATCTCCAGCAGCGGTGACCAGGCATCCTGGGGTCCCCAGAGAGTCAACTCTGCCGACTCGGCCGCCACATTGCTCGTCAACGAGGC
>JASHQC010000058.1 GCA_030037735.1 Thermoplasmata archaeon | reverse complement strand
GTCGAACCCCGAATGTTGGGCGCCAACACGGCGATGCCGTGTGCGTTGAGAAAGGGGTAGAGTCCCCAGTACATCCACCCCGGCCGTTCCTGGGTCTCCGGGCCTCCATGGATGGAGAGCACCGCGGGCCCCTTCCCACGCGGGCGATGTTTCGGCCGGTAATAGAACGCCGGAATTCGCCGTCCATCGAACGAGGTGAAGTGGACCAAGCTCGGAGGCGGCAGGGGGGCGTCCGGTACACCGCCCGGCATGCTGTGCGTCAAAGTGCCGTGGCGGCCGCCTCCGAGCGGTACCCAAAGGATCTCGGGGGGCGCCATACCCGTAGACCAGTTCACGGCGAGTGAGCGCCCATCGGGAGACATGGCGACGAGGGAGCGTTCCAGCCCAGTTAGATGGCCTTTGGGAATGTTCCGAACCGGGTGGAACGGCCCCGCCAGCGGGCCGGACCAAAGCGTCGTGTAACCTTCCTCGTTGACCCCGTAGACTACGCGGCTCCCTCGCCTCGAAACATCCGCGGATTCGACGTCGGCCCGAGGGGAGGCGAGCGTCCGTCTCTTCCCCGTTCTCCACTCGACCGTCTCGAGCCGAAAATATTCGCTGTCGAGATTGTGGAGCACGAGCAGTTGGCGCCCGTCGGGGCTCCAGCCGGACGGAGCAACGATTTCCTCGGTTTCGTGCGGTAGCATCTCCGTGGTCGTTCCACTCCGGACGTCGTGGACGAAAGCGCGAAGCTGGGTAGTACCAAAGACCTGAATCGCGGTGAACCGCTCCCCGGAAGGATCCCACATCGGGGAGCTCCAGAGAAATCCCTCGGGCAGGGGTCGACGCGTCGCTCCGGTCCGTAGGTCATGCAACACGACGTCCATGTCGGACGATTGACGTCCGTTGTCGCAGTACAGCAACCGGCGTCCGTGAGGATCGAGACCTCCCCGGGAGAGCTCGTGGCGGACTTTCCGGTCGTTCGTCAGGGGAGCCGGGTCCCCGCCCCGCGCGTCGAGCCGAAATATTTGGAACTGTTCGTCCCCGTCCCGGTCCGCCGACAAGTACACCGTGTGTCCGTCCAGCGACGGCTGGAGCAGGCGGACGGCCCAATCTCGATAGAGGGTCAGGGCCCTCGCCGGCCCCGGTTTCCCGCCGGGCTCGATCCGTTGTGACCAGAGGTTGTACTGGCCGGTGATGTTGCTGGAAAAGACCAACTCGTCGGGCCGGAGGTACGCTAGGTCGGCCTGGGACCAATGCTGACCGAACCGCTCATAGGGTGGCGCGGAGGGAACGCTCGTCATGTGAACGCCGGGGCGAAAGGGGCCCACCTACGAAATCGTTGCGGCGGTCTTGGATATCAACGACGTCGACGTGCCCGCTGCGTCTGGTACACCACTCTAAGAGGGACCCGCAATCGAACCAGCGGTGCAAGGACGCGTTCTCGCCCACCGCTTTCGGCTCTCCGGACACCCCCGGAGTCCCTTTCGGGCCGGGGGCGTTCCGGGACCTTCTTTCTGAAGTCCGCTGTGCCCTCGCCGGGGCATGTTTATCCGCCCGCTGCATGTGGCGCCCGGTCCGACGAAAATCACGGGAAGTCTAGTCGGATGAGGAACCAGAGGGGGCTTTCATTCGGCGTGCTCCCCGTCGTCTTTGGGAACGCATTGTTCGCAGAAAGCTCCGATTGGGAGGCACTCGGCCAGCGCTGGTGGTCACATGTACAATTTCTCGCGGATGACAGCCTCGAGGGTCGGGATACCGGCAGCCGGGGCCACGCGGAGGCCGCCGACTACATTGAGGAGCAGTTTCGGGCCGCGGGACTGCATCCCGCAGGCGTCAACGGCTACCGGCAGTGGGTCGATTTCGATGTCACGCGGATAGACGAGGGCCGTTGCGCCCTGGACCTGCTCCGGGATGGAACGAGCGAGCCGATTGAACTTGGCGTCGATGCGATCATCGGCGTGACCACGGAATCCGCCGAGCAGCTGGAAGCCGAGGCGATCTTCGTCGGTTACGGACTCACGGTTCCGGAACTGAACTACGACGACCTGGCAGACCAGGACTTGAAGGGCAAAATCGCGGTCCTCGTCACGGGTGGCCCGGCGGACATCCCCGGCCCGATCAAATCCCATTATCAGTGGGTCGACGAGCGTCGGCGGGCGCTCAGACAGGCGGGGGTCGTCGGGACTGTCGCAATCCCGAATCCCAAAGCAATCGAGCGTCCCTGGTCGCGGGTCGCCGCCTCCCGGTTCGAGCCCAAGATGGAACTCAAGGATCCGGGCTATGACGTGCCGACTCCGCTGCCATTGACCATCCTGTTCAACACCGACCGGGCCGGGATGCTATTCTCCCGGAGCGGCCACCGGTTCCAGGAGATCCTCGACGGGATCCAGGGCGGCAAACCCCTGCCGCGCTTCCCGCTCCACACGTTGATTCAGGCCCGGGTTGGATTGACTCGCTCCGTTGTCAAGTCCGAGAACGTGGCGGGGGTGCTTCCCGGGAGCGACCCGCGCCTCAAGAACGAGTACGTTGTGGTCAGCGCGCACCTGGACCATGTGGGGATTGGCGAACCCGTGAATGGGGACCGCATCTACAACGGCGCCATGGACAACGCGTCGGGGGACGCCTCCCTGATCGAAATCGCCCGCGCGATGAAGGAGTCGGGCGCCCGGCCGAGGCGCTCGATTCTTTTCCTGTCTGTGACAGGGGAGGAAAAGGGACTGCTCGGCTCGCAGTATTATGCGGCGCACCCCACCGTATCCGGTCCCATAGTCGCTGACCTTAACATGGACATGTATAGTCCGCTCTTTCCACTGAAGTATCTCGAGGTTCAGGGCTTGGACGAATCGACCCTGGGGGACGACGTTCGCGCGGTGGCCGAGCCATTGGGTGTACAGGTACAACCAGACCAGATGCCGGAACACAATCTGTTCATCCGGAGTGATCAGTACAGCTTCATTCGGAGAGGGGTCCCCTCGCTGATGTTCAGGATCAGCTACCTTCCGGACTCTCCGGAGGAGAAGATCTTCCAGACCTGGGTGACCGAACGGTACCACGCTCCGCTGGACGACTTGGACCAGCCAGTCGACCGGGCCGCGGCGGCCCAGTTCAATGCCATCCTCGAACGGCTGACGATGCGGGTGGCCAACGCCGACCGGCGTCCTGAGTGGAAGCCCGACAGCTTCTTTCGGCGATATGCCCCGTAGGCGTCGCACGCTGGACCCAGTGCGGTTCGTAATATCCGGGGAGGTTTCCGAGGTGAGCCATGTTCGCAGGTCGGGCGGATAGCGATGGAGCGTGAGGTCCCGGCGGCCCATTCGGGTACTGTTCGGCTTGGTGACCGGCAGGTCTATCGACTGGGGCTCGGGACCAACCGCCTCACGGACACCGAGCCGGGCCATGCGCTGTTGCGTCGGGCGGTAGAACTGGGGGTGAACTTCATCGACACGGCCGACGTCTATCAGTCAACCGCGAGCGAAACCGCGATCGGCAACACGCTGGGAAGGGATGCCCGGAACGTCGTCGTCGCGACGAAGGGCGGGATGATCCGCGCCTCGAGCGGGCGCGGAGTCGACGGCCATCCTGAGTACCTCCGGCAGGCGGTGGAGGCCAGTCTTCGCCGACTACGAGTCGACTGCATCGAGCTCTATCAGCTACATCGGGTCGACCCGGAAGTTCCGATCGAAACCAGCGTCGGAGCACTCAAGGAACTCCAGCAGGCCGGAAAGATCCGGCGGATCGGGCTATCGAACGTCTCGGTCGAGGAGCTCGAAAGGGCCCGGCGGGTGGCGTCGATCGTCTCGGTCCAAAACCGGTACAATCTGTTGGAGCGGGAACAAGAGGGGGTGTTGGAGTACTGCGAGGCGCACTCGATCGCGTTTATTCCCTGGACTCCGATCTACCGCGGAAATCTTGCGACGACGAAGGCGCTCTCCGAGATGGCCGTCCGATACCGCGTGTCGCCGCACCAGCTGGCGCTGAGCTGGCTGCTCAAGCGCTCCCCCGTCATGCTGCCGATTCCCGGCACGCTCTCGACCGTTCATTTGGAGGAGAACCTCGCAGCCGCCCGCGTCGAGCTCAATGACGCTGACTTCGAGCGGCTGGGCCGATAGGTAGTTATGACGAGTAGGCCGGCGTCGTCTCACAGAAATCGGTCAGCCTGAGAAACGGGTCGCTGGGGTCCCATGCTCACTTCCGAGGAGCGCTACGACGATATCGTTGGCCTGCTGCGGGCCAAGAGCCGGAAGAACGGGTCCCGGACCGCCCTTAGATTTCTGTCCGGCGCCCTCTCTTACGAGGAGTTGGACCAACTCAGCGATCGCGTAGCCGCTGGGTTGCGAGCGGCCGGAGTCCAGAAAGGAGACCGGGTGGCCTGCCTGGTCGGAAACCGCCCGGACTTCCCCCTCCTCTGGTTCGGTGCGGCGAAGGCCCGCGCGGTCTTCGTGCCCCTCAACACCGCGCTCTACGGAGATCTCCTCCGGTACGAGCTCGCCGACAGCCGCCCGTCAGCCGTCGTCGTGGAGCACAGTCTGTACTCTCACTACGAGCCGGTCGCGGACTGGGGCGGCGCCCCGACCGTGTGGGTCGTTGAATCGGCGAATTCGGAAACTCCCTTGCCCAGTGGAACCTTCCCCTTCTCTCAACTTCGTGAGTCGAGAGAGATTCCTCCGACCGAAGCGCCGGAACCTTGGGAGCCGGCGTCGATCCTGTACACCAGCGGAACGACGGGGCGACCGAAAGGGACCGTCCTTCCGCACCGACGGCTCGTGAACACGCCCTGGGAGGTGGGACGTCGGGCCGCGTTAGCGCCGGACTCGGTGCTCTTCACCTCCTTGCCGCTCTACCATTGCAACGCCCAGGAAAAGACGACGCTGGTGGCGTTGTTGAACGATCTTACGGCCGTCTTCGACGACCGGTTTCACGCGTCGAGCTTCTGGGAGACCGCGGCGCGATTCCGCGCCACGCACGCCGCCCTGTTGACAACGATGATCACTGTCCTGTACAAGCAGCCCGAGAAACCCACCGATCGGACGCATGGCGTGCAGGTGGCGACGGCCTCCGGCACGCCGCGTTCGATCTGGAAGGCCTTCGAGTCCCGGTTCGGAGTGCGGATCATCGAGAGCTACGGGATGACGGAATGCGGATGCACGACCCTCATGAATCCCCCGGGAGCCATCCGACCCGGCTCTGTGGGGCTTCCGCTGGATTTTGTCGAGGCGCAGATCGTGGACGAACTAGACCGCCCGGTTCCGCCGGGCACGGGCGGCGAGCTCGTGGTACGCCCTCGGGAGCCGTTCACGATGTTCTTGGAGTATTACGGTAAGCCCGAGAAGACCGTGGAGGCTTGGCGGAATCTCTGGTTCCACACCGGCGATCTGTTGAGGCGGGACGAGGACGGGTACTACTACTTCATCGACCGGAAGGGCGACGTGATTCGTCGGCGGGGAGAGAATCTCGCTCCCTACGACGTGGAGACGGTGCTCAACCAGCACCCGGCGGTGCTGGAGTGCGTCGTGGTGGGGGTCCCGTCCGAGCTGGGCGAAGAGGATGTGAAAGCCTTCGTCCAGCTCCGGCCCGGCACCCGCGCCTCCCCCGAGGAGCTTTTTCAATTCGCGTCTTCGCGACTCCCGTTCTTCATGGTCCCACGGTACCTCGAGTTCGTGGAGGAGATCCCGAAGACGGCCAATCAGAAGGCGCAGCGCTATCGCCTCCGAGGTCGCCTGACCGGTCGAGAAGTCGACCGAGAACGGACACGGTCCGGTTCAAGCCCCCCGGCGCCTTGAGGGGTATGGCATGACGACCGTTTCAACCCCTGGCCCGGAGGACTCCCCGTTGCCCCGATTTGTCGTGCAGAAGCATTGGGCGCGGACGCTGCACTACGATTTCCGCCTCGAGATGGAGGGTCGCCTAGTCTCCTGGGCGGTACCGAAAGGCCCGTCCCGAGACCCTCGGATTCGGAGGCTCGCGGTCCGCATGCCGGATCATCCGCTCGATTACGCCGTCTTCGAAGGAACGATCCCCCGGGGAGAATACGGGGCCGGCACAGTGATGATCTGGGACACAGGCACGTACGAGCCGCTCCGGCCGGCGGGGGTTTCACCCGAGCAGTGGCTGGACCGGGGGTTTCTCAAGTTCATCCTGAGCGGAACCAAGCTTCACGGGCTCTGGGAGATGGTCCGATACCGGGCAGGCGAGCTCTCGAAGGAGAGCTGGCTATGGGTGAAGCTCCGAGACCGATTCTCTCGGCCGGGGTACGACCCGGAGAGCGAACCCCTCTCCGCCCTGTCGGGGAAAACGGTGGTCGAGATCCGAGGAGAAGGCCCACCTCCCGTCGTCGCGTTTCACGAGCGTCCCCTCGAAGTATGGAGCCGGCCCTGCGCCGAGGACCCGTTCGAAGAGAGCGAGGAGCCCGGCTCGTTGGGGACACGATTGCTCCACTGAGAGGCGCCGAGGTTCTTCTGCTTCCGCAACACCCCACGTGCCCGAGCCCGCTGTAGCGAGGGCCGGAGCCTGGGGTCCGAACCGTCGCACCGCCGTTCGGGCAGCATGAGAAGGGTCGGCTAAATGATGGACAGTTCCTTTCCGGCCGTCTCGAAAGCGGAGATCGCGAAGTCGACGTCTTCGACTGTCAGGGCCGCATTCATGATGGTGCGAATCCGAGCCCGGTCCTTAGCCACCATCGGGAACACGATAGGAAGCGCGAAGAGGCCCAGCTCGAAGAGCCTCTGGCTCAGTCGCTTGGCGACGCTGCTCTCGCCGACAATGATGGGGGTAATGGGGGTCTCGCTCCGGCCGATGTCGAATCCAAGGTCGGCCATCGCGCGTTTGAAGCGGCGGGTGTGCTCCCAGAGCCGACGGACGTGGTCCGTTTCGTGTTCTAGGACGTCGACGGCCGCCAGACACGCGGCGGCCACCGCCGGGGGAGCGGAACCGGAGAGAAGCCACGTCCGGGATTTGTTGTACGCGAAGTTCACCAGGTCACGGGAGCCCGACACGTGGCCCCCCACCACGCCGAACGCCTTCGAGAACGTGCCCATCTCCACCTGAACTTGATCCCGCGAAAGGTGGAAATGCGAGACGATCCCGCGGCCTCCCTCGCCCAGAACACCCTCCCCGTGCGCGTCGTCCACGTAGACCATGGCGCCGTGTGTCGCCCCGAGAGCGGAGACCTTGTCGAGCGGAGCGATGTCCCCGTCCATCGAGAACACCCCGTCGGTGATGATCAGGATTCGGCGGTACGCGGGGGAGTGCTGCTCCGATGCGTCGAGCACGCGTTCCAGATCGCCCGGGTCGGCGTGCTTGTAGACCGCCCGTTCGGCGCGCGACAATCGCACCCCGTCGATAATGCTGCCGTGGTTGAGCTCGTCGCTCACGACAAGGTCCCCCTCCCCCACAAGCTGGGGAATGAGGCCGGAGTTCGCCGCGAAGCCGGTCTGGTAGACCAGAGAGGCTTCCGCCCCTTTGAACTGAGCCAATCGACGCTCGAGCTCCATGTGGAGGTCCATGTTCCCGGCGATCGGCCGGACCGACCCGGAACCGGCTCCGTGGGTGCGGATGGCTTCCATCGCCGCCTCCTTGACGGCGGGATGGTTGCTGAGCCCGAGGTAGTTGTTCGAGCAGAACATCAGGACCTTCTTCCCGTCGACAATCGACCACGGGGTGCTCGGGCCCGCGAGGAGCCGCAGCTTCCAGTCGAGGTCCGCATGGACGAGCTCGTCGTATTCGGTCCGGAGAAAAGAGGTCGGGTCGCGCATGGTGCGTTACCACTTCGGGTAGAGGGAGACCTTTGCGGCCGCGCTCGACCGGATCAGTTCGATGCCCCGGCCCACTTCGGAGATCGGGACCCGGTGGGTGATGATCTGTCCCATCTTCTCTCGGAACCCGGCGTGGGTGAGCAGCCCTTTGACCGTGTACCATGTGTCGAACATTCGGCGGCCAAATATGCCGTGAACTCGGGCGGCGCGGATGATAATCGCCTCCGCGAAATCGAGCGCCACCGGTCCGTCGAAGAGACCGAGGAGCGAGACCCGACCCCCGGGACGTAGACACTCGAACACCAGCGGAAGCGAGCTGGGGTGTCCTGACATCTCGGTCGCCACGTCCACCCCGTGCCCCCCGGTGGCGTCGCGGATGCGTTGGACCAACCCCGCCCCCTCCACTTGAGGGTTGAGGACGAGGTCGGCTCCCATCTTGCGGGCCAGGTCGAACCGCACGGGATTGACCTCCGTCGAGATGACCTGCGCCGCTCCGAAGGTCTTCGCCACGACGATGGCGAGGAGCCCAATCGGTCCTGCCCCTGTGATGAGCACATTCTTACCGGCTAGCTCTTCGATATCATCTTCCGGGAGCAGGCAATGGACCGCGTTTCCGAGGGGCTCCTGGATCGAGGCCAAGGCCGGGTCCAGCTGAGGGTCGTTTCGCCACGCGTTCACTTCGGGGAGCACGGCGTACTCCGCGAACACGCCGTCGTGGTCGACCCCGAGCACCTGCACGTTCTCGCAAATGTGCATCTTCCCGGTACGGCACTGAAAGCAAGTGCCGTCGGCGATGTGGGTCTCCGCCGAGACGTGGTCCCCCACAGCGAGGCTCTTCACGCGAGAGCCCACCTTGATGACCTCGCCGCTCACCTCATGGCCAAGAATCAGCGGGATCCGCTTGACGCGGTTCTGCGCCCATTCGTTCCATTCCCACAGATGGACGTCCGTCCCGCACACCGACGCCGCGCGAACGGCGATTAGGACCTCGTCGTCGGCCGGAGTGGGGTCCGGCACCGACACCAGGTCGCCCCCAGGCGCCCGGCGGGTCTTGACAATCGCCTGCACGTTCTTCCCCGACGACGCAAGGTCGGTCGCGCTTAACGCTTGAGGAAGGGGCAGCGAGTTAGCCTACACCGGTCCTCAACAACGTCGGACTATGAGCGAACGCGGGGCCCGTGGGCAGGGGGCCCTTCGGTCGGGGTGCAGGGCGGTTCTTTCGGGCGCGCCCGATAGTCGATTACGCCACGCAATGGATGGCCAGGAACCGTCTTGCCTCTCGACCGTAGGGGGCGAATCGACCGCGTCACTCGGGGGAAAGGTCGAGACTGCGCCACAGATAGTACGCGGCGTGGGACCGGAAGGGGGCCCACGGCCGCGCGTGGCGCTCCGCCGTGCTCACCGCCGGAAGTCCCCGATACCCCCAGCCCTTCCCGATCGCCTTTCGAATTCCGAGGTCCCCGGAGGGGAATACATCGGGGCGATGGAGCGAGAAGATCAGGTACATTTGGGCGGTCCACAGGCCAATCCCCTTGACCGCCGTCAGTTCCTCGATCACCTGAGCGTCGGCTTGCTGGGATAGCCGTCGCAGGTTCAGCCGGCCCGAGGCCACGCGGTGGCCGAGGTCTCTCAGGTACCGAATTTTCTGCGGAGAGACCCCGGCGCGCCGCAGCACCTCCGTAGAAACGTCGAGGTACCAGCGCGGAGGCGGGAACCCGGGACCACCGTGCGCCTTCCGTAACCGGCGAAGGATTGCGGCGCCCGCGGCACCCGAGATTTGTTGAAAGAGGATCGCTTGAGCCAAGGTCGGGAATCCCGCGCCACGGGAGGGTAGTTCGGTCGGTCCCGCGCGGCGGATGAGCTGGGCGAGAACGGGGTCAGCACGGGAAAGTTGAGTCGCGATTTTCTGCGCGGACAGACGGGACGGCGCGGCCACAGCCTCGCTAGTCTATCCTATGAATAACCGCTCCCCCTGTGACCGCGCGGAAAAATCCGCTGGCCAGAGTCCCTCCCAACTCACGGTGGGATTAATGGGAGGGCTTGGGTTCGCGCCCGCGTGCGCGCGGCCGTGGTCACTGGGTGGGGAGCTCCGATGGCCGTCCAAGAGATTGACGCGCCCCATCCGGGACCGGGTGAGCTGCTCGTGCGGATCCGGTCCTCCGGGGTCTGTCACAGTGACGTCCACCAATGGAAGGGAGACTGGCCGGGAGAAAGGGCCCTGATGGAATCCAAGGGGGTCCGGGTCCTCGGACACGAAGGGGTCGGCGCGGTCGAGTCCGTCGGACCGGGGGTTTCGCGATTTTCGGTGGGAGATCGGGTCGGCGTGCCCTGGATGAACTATTGGTGCGGGGGATGTGAGGTCTGCCTCACCGGCTACGCCCAGTGGTGCCCGCACGCCGAGGTCACGTCGGTCACCGTCAACGGCACGTTCGCGGAATTGGCCAAGGTCTCGGAGCGCGCCGCCGTTCCGATTCCGGCTGCCCTCTCCGAGGAGGAAGCGGCGCCTCTGATGTGTGCCGGGGTGACCGCGTACGGGGCGGTGCGGCGCCTGGCGACCGAGCTGAGAATTCCCCCGGGTAAGATTGTTGCGATTGTCGGCGCGGCCGGAGGGTTGGGCCACTACGCGGTCCAAATAGCCCAGGCATTGGGATACCGCGTGGCCGGCATCGACGTCGGGGAGGACCGGGTGCGGTTCGTCCGGGGCCTGGGCGTGGAGTGGGCACTCGATGCGTCCGAGGCCAAGTCCGCGATCCGGGCTCTCGGCGGAGCCGATGCCGCGATCGTGTTCACCCCGAAACTTTCTGGTTACGAACTCGCGTTCAAGCTTACCCGTCTCGTGGGGGGTGTGGTGGCCGTCGGCATTCCCGACCCTAAGGAGGGAGCGCTGCCGATCACTCCGGCCGGGCTGATCAATCACGGCACGCGGATCGTCCCGGCGAATGTGGGCGTTAGCTACGAGTTCGACGATCTGTTCCGCCTCTATGGAACCGGGCGAGTGAAGGGGCACCTCGCCCGTCGGGGAACTCTTTCCGACCTATCCGCAATTCTTCAGGAAATGGCCGATGCGAAATACGTCGCGCGCGCGGTCGTCACGATTTAACTCTCCCTCGCGACCGACGCCGAGGCGATCGGGCATCAAAGGCCCCTCAGCCGAAGGCCCGAGCTCCGGGGGGAACGAGCAAGGCTGAACGGCGAAAGCGCGGCGAGTATCTCGTCCAGAGATGATGGATGAACCAGATTGCCGCGACGTCAGCGAGGAGGACGACCGGAATCGGAAGCTCGGCCACGAAGCCGATAACGGCGATGGGAAGGATCGCTCCGGCCGCGAGCGCCACGAGCTGTGGTTCGTTCTGGACCGTTCCGACGGTCCGAACGATCAGTAAGCCCAGGCCGGCCTCGTACCCCACGATCGAAAGGATCGTCACCCACGGGGGGGCCCGCCAGGTGCCGAAGACTCCTTCGAGAAGCCAAACCGCGGGGAACACCGCGACGCCCATTGCCGCGGCCCAGAGTGGGGTAACTTGCGGAGGCCCAATCTTCGTTGGAAGCAGCCGGGCGGGAACGGTGTAGGCCCCCAAGACGAGCAAGCCGATCGCCAGCAGACTGCCGAAGAATATCGGCCAGCCCATCCAGTAGTGGTAAATGGTGTGTACGAACAGCATCAGTAGAGGTATGTCGACGGCCCAGACGAGGAAGGCGACCGAGATGCCGGCCCGCCCGACGAGGCTCTTGCCCCGGGTTTGTGGCAACGCAAGCCCAACGAGCAGGATCGGCAACGTGATACTGAAGACCATGTGGACGAGGAGGACTCCCGGGACCCATACCCAATTCACACCGAGCCAGTGCCCGTAGGAGCCCAGGACCCCCACGGGACCTGCATGGGCGTAGAACAATGTCTCGAGCGCTATGCCCTCTTCGAGGATTCCATACGCGGCTCCGAGCAGCAGGACGGACCCCCATCCTTTCTTCCACCGGATCATCGCCTCCCGGATCAGCAGAACCCCGGGAACGTACAGACCGAGATTGGCCGCGAGCTGTACGAAGAAGAGCGGCGGGTTGACCAGGATCGTGCTCAGCGCACTGGAGGAGGAGAGGTACTCGGGGATTCCCGGACTCAAGAGAGCAAGGCAGAAAATCGGATGCCGAGCCAGAA
>JASHQC010000057.1 GCA_030037735.1 Thermoplasmata archaeon | reverse complement strand
GTGAGATGAACAATCCACTCGAAGATCTCTTCACCTAACGAGGTCGAGGCGTGCCACCAAAGCTTGGTGGGCCACTCGGCATGCATTGAGAAGGCCCGGTGGTCATTCACGAAGAAAGCGCAGGGTTACCCTTGATTGCGTTGGGCCCCCCCAATCGTCTCGAGCCCACTGTCTGGCAGTCTTACCCCCACCCCATGGTCGGCCCCTACGCTGTTCCTGGTCGGACCTCGAACGACGGAGTAGGCCCCCGGCCCCGAGGGCACGGGGCGAACGCTTGGGCAAATTGGACACGGGGGGGTGTCGCCACCAACCGAGTTTGGGCATAGTGAAAGGCGACCCGGCGGGACTGCGAATTTCGCGAATTCTCCCCCTCGCTCGCGCGGTCATTGCACCCCTGGTCTCCGCCCCAACGGGCAATTCGATTCCTCACTCGTCTGTCGCGTTACGGATGCGCAGCACAATCTTCCCCAGCACCGGCCGGGCAGCTAGGCGTTCGTGGGCCTTTGCGGCATCCGCTAGCTCGAACGAGGCCGCGATGGGGATCTGGAGCTTCGCGGCCTCCACCGCGCGATTGAACCGTTGAAACTCGCGAGCCCCGTCGACGCCATCGTAGGCGATCACGCGCAGGCCGGGACGAGGTTGCGGCGCCGGTTCGACGCCGTTCGGGTACGCCACACGACCACCGGGTCGGACGAGGTTGAGGAGTGGTTTCTGGGCCGGGCCGCCCGCGAGGATGAGAGCGGCGTCAAGGCCGCCCGGAGCGAAGGCGCGCACCGCCTCCTCGACATCGCCGCTCCTTCCATCGATCGCCCCGTCCGCCCCGAGTCGGCGGACGAGGGCCACGCCCTCGGCCCCCGAAGCCAATGCGAAAACGCGGGCGCCGCGAAGCTTCGCTAACTGAAGGGCCAACGTGCCGACACTGCCGGAGGCACCATGGATTGCTACGACCTCACCGCGCTGAAGCGCGAGCGCGTCATCGATTCCTGGAAGCGCGGTGAGCCCGTTGATCATAGCTCCGGCGTGTCCGAGGTCCACTCCGCGGGGCAGATGGCTGACCTGCTCGGCCGGGACCGCGATGTATTCCGCGTAGAAGCCCCCCTTCGGGTAACTGACCGCATAGACTTGGTCTCCCACCGCGAAGCTCCGAACCTTCGACCCGACCGCGGCGATCGTGCCCGATCCGTCGGTGCCTAGCACGAGCGGGAACTGAGGGCTGTGGCCGGTCGGGGACCAGCCTTCCCGCATCGCGGCATCCCATGGCGCGACGCCAGCGGTGTGCGTCGCAATCAGCACGTCATCCGCTGCTATCGGAGGGACCGGCAGCACGTGGATGGAAAGGGAATCGGGTCCGCCGAACGCATCAATGGCCGCGGCACGCATGGTCTCAGGCAGCTCGCGGACGCGTTCGGGCCTTGCCACTTCCTTCGCCGTCCCGGGCCCCGAAGCCGGCGAGCACCTATCAAGCCGTCGTCGCGCTCTGGGCCGGACGGCGCGGGTCCCTCCCACTCGCTGCGCTCGTGGGCCCCTCCCGCGTCGAGCGCTCTCGCCCTCTTTCTCCCTCTTCTCGCGTCAGAGTTTTCGTCCTTGGAGAGGACAGAGGCACGGGCACCCGTCCCCAGGAAGGCCCGTCGCTGTCGAAGCCCGCGGGCCAGGCGTACCGAGTTCCATGCGAGCGAAAATGGGTTTGGACATGACTTCGGATGGGTTTAGACACGAGTGGACACGGGGGGATTTGAACCCCCGACCTCTGCTTTGCGAAAGCAGCGATCTTCCGCTGATCTACGTGCCCGCGGCGCGGCGGACGCTCGATGCGGCTTAAGCGTTTGTCGAGAGCGGGGGAACCGCTCAAGCCGTAACCGTGCTCGCGGGGTGGGCCAGGTCCTGGGGTGACCCCGGCGAGTCGGTGGCGCGGGTCGGCCGGGGACGGCCAGTGCCCTGGTCCGGTGCCCCCGGATGGGAGGGCGGAGAACCGGGCGGGTTCCGGGGGGCGGTCCGGGACCGAACGGCGACGAGCGCGTGCGCGTCGGAGTCGTACCGGAAGAGCTCGGCGTAGCGGCCCCAGTTGATGATGTTGAGGACGTATGCGTCGCTCGGGGCGGTGGTGAAATCGAGGAGTCGCTGGAGATGGTCTTCGGTCAACCGCCCCCCCGGCGCGCTCTCAAGGGCCCGGAGGATGGTCTTGAACAGAGTGGTCTTCTTGAGCTGGTCCCGGAGGATGGTCTTCCGCTCCCGAATGGATGCCGAGAGCAGGCGGCGGCCGATGTCGGTCAAGGTCGCTCGGCCGTCCACGACCTTCACGAGACCCAGTGCCTCGGCGTAGTCGATGGAGGGGAGGATCTCGTCGATCTCGAGGTCCAGATCGTCCGCGAGGAGGGCGATGTCCTCGGTACCCTTGTGCTCGTCGAGCAGTACAAGCAGGCCCTGCATCTCGGAGGGGGACGCCTTCGGGAAAGTCGTGGGCACGATTCTCGACCGTTCCTAGCTGGGAACCTCCGACCGGGAACGTGGGCTAAATACTTTGGTCCCGGGAAGGTTACTCGGTAGCGCCGGGGGCCGTGGCGGTTCCATCGGGCAACGTCTTTGCGCCGGCTCCGGAGGCAGCGAGGGCGGAGCCTTCGAGGGGGGCCTTCGGGGTCGCCGCGGGGGAAGGTGCCCCCTCGGTAATGAGCGAGAAGAGATAGTCCGTCAGCTGGTAAAACGCCTCCGATTTCCGGTCCCGGGGCCGGGGGAGGTCTACCGTAGCCACCGCCAAGACTCGGCTCGGGCGGTGCGAGAGCACGACGATGCGGTCGGCCATCAGCAGCGCCTCTTCGATGTTGTGGGTGACGAGTACGACGGCTTCGGGCGGAAGGTCCGGGTCTCGCCACAGCTGGAGCACCTCTTCCCGGAGGCCTTCGGCGGTCAGCGCGTCCAGCGAGGAGAACGGCTCGTCCATCAGCAGGACCGCGGGTTCGACCGCCAGCGCGCGGGCGAGGCCGACGCGCTGCCGCATTCCACCGGAAAGCTCCCGTGGATAGGCCTCCTCGAAGCCGACTAAGCCAGTGACCGAGATGTAGCGTTCCACCTGAGAGCTGATCTTCTCCGGGCTCCACCCCCGAGCGGTGAGCCCAAACGCAACGTTCTCCTTGATCGAGAGCCACGGAAGCAGCGCGAAGCTCTGAAAGACCATCGCCATGTCGTTGCAACAGGAAAGCACCGGCTGGCCCCGAAACCGGACCTCGCCCGACGTCGGTCGTTCGAGGCCCTGCATGATGCGCAGCATCGTCGACTTTCCGCAGCCGGATGGGCCGATGATTGCCACGAAATCGCTGTCGGCGACATCGAAGCTAACGCCGTTGATGATCGAGATCGTCCCGTGGTGCGAAGGGTAATCCTTCTTGATGTCGCTGACCTCGATGAGCGGCATTTCCCACCTCCGTTCGTCCTACCCACGCCGTCCCGAAAAACCCCGGTCAGTCGTACTTGTACTTCTCAACGGCCCGGCGATACAAAGGTTTCCACACAAGTTCGTTCACTACGACCACGGTGACGACCAGCGCGAGCAGCGCCGCCACGTAGACGCCGGGACTATTCTCGGCGAAGCCGACCTGGATCAGCTGACCGATGCCCGGAACTTGGTAGACGACGTGGGTCGCCGTAACGGGACCCGTTGACGAAGGGACCGTCGAGGAGACCGAGAGATATTCGGCGACGATCAGCGTATTCCACCCCCCTCCGAGGGCGGTGATCGACCCGGTGATAAAGGCCGGAAAAACCGCTGGCAGGAGGACCTTGCTGTAGTACGGTCGGCCCTTGACTCCGAACGAACGGGCGGCTTCATCGAGGTCGGGTGGCAGACTTCGCATCCCTGAGAGGAGGTTGAAGAAGAGATACCAGATCATCCCCGTCGCCAGCATCAACACGGAGGTGGCCTGAACGCCAATGTAGGCCACTACGATGAACACGATTAGCGGAAAAACCGCGGTCGCCGGGACCGACGCGACGATCTCAACGATGGGCAAGCCGACTCGGGCCGCCCGGGGGCGACGAGTGAGAAAGTACGCGAGCGGGAAGGAAATTGCCAGGGAAATCGCGTAGGCTCCGACGAGCCGTCCGATCGACGAACCGAGGTCGTACGGGATCATCCGGATCTGGACGAGGGCGACGGCGCCGAGCGGGTGCACATAGATCGAGTAGATAGCCACCCCGGCCGTGATCAACAGATACCAAGAGAAAACCAGGATCAGTCCTATCGCAAGGTAACGCGCCGCCAGAGCGGCGAAGGACCGACGCCGGGTCGCCCCTCGTCCGAGCGCGTAAGTGCCCAGCGTGACAAGGGGTGTGCTCGCTGTAATGAATCCGGTCCGTACCCGTCGGGCGAGTACTGCCACGGCCCGCCGGAGGGGGGCGGTCACCCGCCGGGCCGGAGCGGTAGCTGCGTCCGCGTCTCCGGACGGCGTAGTATCGTAGCGATACTTCTCCGCCCAACGGCTCAGCGGGCGCCAGACGGCTAGGTCGAGGATGGTGATGAGGACAATGAGCACGACGAGCCCCGCCACGAGGGCGCTGCCGTTGTGCTCGCCCGCCGCGTACAACAGGTAACTTCCGATCCCAGGGAGCGCTACCGTCGACTTCGTCGAGGCGATGAACTCGGCGGCCACGAGGAAGAACCATCCTCCCGTCCACGAGAGCACCGAGTTATAGACGAGCCGATTGATCGTCGCCGGAACGAGCACCTGGCGAGTTCGTTGCCAGCCGCGCACCCCAAATGAGTCCGTTGCCTCGCGCAGCTCCCCAGGGATCGACTTCAGGGATTCGTAAACCCCGAAGACCATGTTCCACGCCATCGAGGTGAAGATGAGGAAAATCGAAGCCAGGTTGATGCCGATCAGGGGTATTCCGACAAAGACCGCGATCGCTATCGGGAAAAATCCGAGGATCGGGACCGATTGAAGGATATCGAGGATCGGGATCATGACTCGCTCGGCGGCGCGATTCGTGGCGGCGAAGTACCCATAGAGAAGAGAGAACCCAAGGGACAGCGCGTACGCGGCAAGCATCCGCACGAACGAGAACGAGAGATAGTACGTCGCCTCGGGAAGATCGCGGAGGAACCCCCACTCGCCGGTGCCGGGGCCGAGTAGGAGCGCCGCCCCCGCCGCGACGAGCGCCGGAGCAGCGACGACAAGTCCATGGCGCCCAGGCGAGAGCTGCTTCATCGTCGCTCGCCTCCCCCAAGAGTCGTCGCCGGGGCTACGTCTCCGCGCGCGCGAGACCGGACGCGATTCGCCCCCTGGAACTTAGACGCGGACGGCCTCGGGGTATTTCTGAGTTGGTTACTACTCGCATCGCGCCGTCGCGGACTAGAGATTTCGTTCACCCTCTCGGCAACCGTTAAGAGTCGGCTCCGTCCCTCGCTGACGCGTAGCCCCGTAGTGTAGTGGCCAATCATGCGAGACTCTGGATCTCGCGACGCAGGTTCGAATGCCGGGAGCCGGGACCGGTCCTCCGGCCGAAATTCCTGCCGGGGCTACCTCTCTTCTGCTCGCCCGCTCTCTGTGACCGTGCGGGGGTGCTCCAGCTCGGCCAATCTTCCGGCGACGCCGGCAAGGGCTTCCGAGGCAGGGCTTAGGACCCTGTTGCCTAGGGCATTCGCCGGTTCAAAGGGGGCCCGGCCCACGGCCGGACCCCGGGAACTCCGGCCCCCCGCACTTCTCCTCCAACCCATTCGACGGGATGCATGAGCCATCGCATCGAGCCGGTGCGCCCCGACGCGATCGCACCAATGGAAGGCCCCGAGGTGGACGCGCTTCTGGACCGGTTGTATCCACAGATTCCCACCGAGCCCGCATTGGTCCGCGTCGCCCCGCCGGGCGCGGAGACCCTCGGAGTGATCGGGGACACACACGGCGACTGGCGTTCCTCCCGTACGGCGGTGGACTGGTTCCTCGATTCGACCGGAGACCGCGCGTTCGTTGGGCTAGGAGATTACGTGGACCGCGCGCCCACCGATTCCCCCGCCGGGTCCGCGGTCAACGCGCTCTTCCTTCTGTCGGTCAAGGCGGCGTACCCGGACCGGGTATTCCTCCTCCGGGGGAATCACGAGGCCGGTCGTCGCATTCCATTCACCCCTCACACCCTCCCGGAGGAGATGCGGTCGCGATGGGGACAGGACCGACGACGCTACGACCGGCTCATGGACCTGCTCGAGCGGGGGCCGCTGGCCGCGTACACCCCCTCGGGCGTATTTTTGGCGCACGGGGGATTCCCGTCCCGGTCGACCGCTCCGTGGACTGACCGCTTCCAGACGGTCGATGAGGAACTCCTTCTCGATGTGCTATGGAGAGATGTGGCGGCCTCGCATGTCGACCGGGGACTCTCCCCTCCATTCACCGAGAAGGACCTCGATGAATTCCTCCACGCTTCGGGCCTCCATGTCTTTCTGCGGGGCCATGACCCGACCGTCGTGGGGCAGTCCCTCTACCATGACCACTGCCTGACGCTCCACACCGCGCGAATCTACGCAGAGTACGGGGGCATCTTGGCTGCCCACGTCCCCCTCGATCGCGTGGTCCATTCGACGCGGGACATCGAGGTCGTCCTCCTCCCGAGGAGAGAGGAACCGTTGGGGCCGGACGGGATCAGAAGAACTCCCGCTCAGCCGCTCGCAGGTCAGCCACGGAGCGAGCGTTCCGGTACGCCTCGAGAAGGCGCGCGTTGAGCGCGAGGAATCCGGGGCCGCCGGCAAACGTCCCCAGTACGCGCTCGGCACCCAACCGATCGCCGAGTATCTCCAACGCGCCCGCAAAGGCCTCCGCCGTGTTGAGCTCCCCCACTCGGCCATAGTGCTGCGGATTGCCGGCCAAGAGCCAGGGAAGTCGACGACGAGGCAAGCGGGCCAGTCCCGGCATCGCGGGGTCGAATCCGCCGCGTCGATGGAGCTGATTCCACGAACAATCGACCACGAGGAGCCCCCAAAAGGCCGCCCGGCCCGCATCGAGGGCCGTAAGGGGATCGGTCGCTCGCGGGTCGAGAAGGATCGGTCCCTTGCCGTTCGAGTTCGTTTCCTTCCACTCGCGCGCAAGGCCCTGTCGCAGGAGGCGGCGGCCCGTGCACGCCTTCGGGTGGTCTTCGCCCGTGATCCGCACGAAGAGGGGAGGCGACGGGTCAGCGGATCGGCTGCGCGTACTCCGCGAAGAGGGCATGGATTTTCCGGGTGATGGCCAAGGCATCGGCGAATGGGCGCTGCCAGAGGTTCCGGCCGAAGATGATCCCGGTCGCCCCCGCGTCCATCGAATCCCGGACCTTGGTCAGTAGTTCGACGTCGCCGATCTTCTCGCCACCGGACACGAGCACGAGTGCACGGCCGGCGCTCTGAACCACCTTGCTGAACGCCTCTTCCGGGGAGAGGCGTAAGGTGTTGTACGGAGGCGGCGAGTCCTTGTCCTTGTCGGAGGCCACCGGAAAATTGACCTTCACAACGTCGGCGCCCAACTCCAGCGCGACGCGCGCGGCATAGTCGACGGCGTATAGACTGTCACGACCCCCTTTTTTGGAGATCGCCTCCCCCCGCGGGTACGCCCAGACGATGAGCGGCATGCCGAATCGGTCCGCGTCCGCCCTCACCTGACTCAGCTGCGCGAAGTCCCGGTCCTGGGCGGGTGAGCCCACATAGACGGTGTAGCCCACGGCGTCGGCACCGATTCGGACGGCGTCCTCGACGGTTCCTGTAAGGGCGCTGAACGCCTGGTTGTCGGGAGGGATGTTGGTCTTCCCGTTGAGCTTCAGGATCAACGGCACTTCGCCGGCGTACGGAGCGAAGTACTTACGCGCCAATCCGATGTGGAGCGCGATCGCAGAGAAGTTTCCTTCCCGGGCCAGCCGGAACTGGTAGTCGGGGTCGAGAGCGTCCGGGTTCGCGAAGAAGTCGACGGGACCGTGCTCCAGTCCCTGGTCGATCGGAAGAACCAGGAGCGTTCCTCCCCCGGGCCCATAGTCATAGAGCAGCCGCTTCAGGCGCGCTCTCTTGCCCGGAGTCAGCCCCATCGAATCGAGTGACGGGCGTCTGAATCGCCGGACCGCGGGATGGGCGGACGGCGGCGCGGCGGTGTGGCCCTCAGACGCCGACGAGGCGTGGGCTGGTTCGGACATGGCGGAACGGTCGGCGCACCGGGCGTGCCAATTTAACGGTTCGGCCCGGGCTCCCCGACCTGGCGGTCCAGCGCCCTCAGAGATGCTGAGCCATGGCGGGAACGTGATCGCGCACCGTTTGAGTGTGAGCGTCGATAATCGGAGCGATTGGGGCCTTCAGGTCCCACAGCTCCTGAACCTCCTTGATGATTCCTTGCCGGTCGATCAAGAAGGTGACTCGCTGGGAGGCCGGTCTCCCATCGCGGAAGGTCCCAAGGACGCCATAGAGCTTGGCAACGGCTCCGTCGGCGTCCGACAGGAGGGGATAGTTGAGCCCCAACTCCTGAGCCCAGCTCCGGTGGGACTCGACGCTGTCGACCGAGACGCCGAGGACCTCGGCGTCCTTGGACGCAATGGCCGGGTGGTGGTCGCGGAACGAGCAGGCCTCCGCGGTACAGACGCTCGTTCTGTCCCGGGGGTAGAAGTACAAGATAACGTTCGAACGGCCGCGAAAGCTGGAAAGCCGGATTGGGGTCCCCTTGTCCGACGGAAGTTCGAAGTCTGGCGCCGGGTCGCCCGCGCTGAGTGGGGCCAATTGACGCAACCTCCGCTCCACAGCGTCTAACCATCTGATAAGGGTGACCGGACATAGCTCGTCCGTCCGTCGAGGACCCCTGGAGGAGGAAGCGAGGCCGGATGCGTCCGCAGCTGGTCATCTCAGCTACCTTGCTCCTGGACGTCGCCCTCTTCGCCTTCAACCTCACCGTGGCGCTCGCCGGAGGGAGCCGGGCGGTTCTCTCGCAGGCCGTCTACGCGCTCAGCGACGTTTTCGCCGGGGCGATGGTGATGTGGGGGTTCCTCGCCTCCCAGCGGCCCCCGGACCATGAGCATCCGTTCGGATACGGCAAGGAACGGTTCTTCTGGTCGTTCTCGGCCGGTCTGCTGGCTTTCACGTTCGCCGGAGGATTCGTGCTGATCGCCGGCATTCAGCAGATGCAGAACCCCCACCCCGTCCAAGACCTTCCCGAGGGGCTGCTCGTCGTCGGCGCCACGCTGATCCTGAGCGCGCTCGGTATCCTGGTGGTCTTGAGGGAGCTCCGGCATGACGAGTCCAGCATCTCCGATTTCCTGGGCTCGGCCCACCAGGGACTCAAGACCATCTTCTACCAGGACGTGATTTCGGTCCTTGGCAGCGGAGTGGCCTTCGCGGGACTTCTGTACGAATTCCGGAGCCCGAGCGGCGTGGTCGACGGCGCCACCGCCGTCATCGTCGGCGCGCTGATGGTCGGGACCGGACTCGTGCTGGCGGCAGAGAGTCGGGACCTCCTCGTCGGGAAGGCGATCTCGCCACAGCAGGCCCGGGCGGTGCTCTCCCTCGTCGAGCGCGACCCGAGGGTCCGCAAAGTTCGAGGATTGCAGTCCATGATGCTGGGACCCGACGACGTGCTCCTGGCGCTGCGTGTGAATTTCCTCGACAACATGGACACGGACGAGATCGAGTCGTCGATCGACCACCTGTCGCTCACCCTGCGGGAGGCGTTCCCGCAGGTTCGCCATCTGCTCATCGAGCCGGAATCATGAGCTCGGAGGGGCGCTTCTCTCCCGCGCGAGCAACCGCTGGGCCTTCAGGTCGTCGAGCCGCAGCGTCGTCGTGAGTGTGATTCCCCCCGCGATGAGCAGGAAAAATAGGTCGAGGCCCGCGACGCCGAGCGCGGAATAGAGGGCCGTGGACCCCCAGAGTCCGACGACCATCCCGGCGCTGATCACGAGGGAGTAGACCGCCATCGTGGTGGCCCGCGTCACCGACTGGCTCACGTCCGTCAGCGAGGCGAGCGCGGCAGGGCCGTACCCGAGAGCGAAGAGGGCGCTGACGGCGATCCCGCCGATCAAAATGTCGCGAGGCCCATACTGGGCGATGAGCCCGGCGAGTCCCAGGAGCGAAACGAAGCCGACCGTGCCGAGGAGGAGGAACAGCGGTCGTCCTCGCTTGTCGGCTTGTCGACCGAACCAGGGCTGCGTCAGCAGGAGCAACAGGCCTCCCCCGGCGATGAGGGCGGCCAGCCAAGTGACCGGGAACCCCACCCCGGAAGCCGCCGAGGCCAGGAACGCGAAGGCCGTCCCGAGCAGCATGTAGATCACGAACCACGGGAGGACCAGGAGCAGGACATCCCGGCGCAGCACCGCCACTCGGATGTGCTGAAGCTGGAACGTATTCCGGTACTTCGGCTCGGCGTATCCCCGCACGGAGAAGAGGGCGAAGATGAAACCCGCCAGCAGGACGGCAGCACCGATGCGGAACAGCCACGGCAGCTCGGCATTGGGAAGGGTTCCGACGGCCCCCAGTCCGGCCGCGAAACCCAGGATGTACCCCAGCAGGTTGACCGCGTCGAAGCGGCCCATTTCCAGGCCACGCTCTCCCTTCCCCGATTGGTCCGCGACCACCGCGAGGCTGGCGGCCAAAATCGCCCCACTGGCGATTCCGAAGAGGAAATTCCCGCCTCCGAGCAGTGCGGCAGACCGACCCAACGACATGAGCGTCAACAGCAGCGACGCGGAAACCGTACCGCCCAGCAGGATAGGGAACCGGCCGAACCGGTCCGCGGCTAGGCCGGAGACCAGTACCGTCGTGAACTCTCCGATCGGGGCCAGTGCGCTCAAGAAACCGGCGAGTCCAACAGCACTCAGATGGAGCCCGTGCGATTCACGGGTGAAATAGGAAACGAAAACCGAGACGGTGAGGCCAAACCCGAACCGGATGAAGAACGTCGAGCCGAAGACGGCTCGTAGCAGGCGGGGGGACTCTGGGGTGGCGTGCTCCGGTACGGCGGAGGACACGTCCGGCGTTCACCGCCCAGCGGGGGCCCGTTCGATGAGCTCAATCCAGACGTCGTTCGGGTCCAGGATGAAGGCGAGTCGGCCCGACCCTCCTTGGAGCTTGTACGGCTCCTTGGCGACCTTTACTCCCTGGGCCCGGACACGGGTGAGAAACGCGTCGAGGTCCGGCAGCTCAAAGGCGAAATGGTCCAGCTGCTCGCCGACCTCGAACTGGTCCTTGCCTTCCCAGTGGGTCAGTTCGATGCGAGCACCGGACTCCGGGTCCTTCACGAAGGCGATCTCGGCGCGGTTCTCCGGAATGGGCCGGCGTCGTTCGAACTCGAGGCCCAGGACCTGGGTGTAGAAGCGCAGGCTTTCGTCCATATTCCGTACCGTGATCGACGTGTGCGAGAATCGCATGGCACTCCCCACGCAGGGAGCGTCGGCGGGGGCTATGAAAGTGGGGGTCCCTACGGGTGTCCGTAGCAAACCCGGACCGGAGCCGTGCCGGGGTGCCAATCGGCCTCGACCCGAACGAAGCCGACGCGCTCGAACTGGATTCGGTCCCCCGGCTGGGCGGTCCGGAGCGCTCCTTCTCCCAGTCCGGTCCGGTGGGTTCCATCCACCTCGAGAATGTCCACAGGCACGGACTCCGACTCGCTAACCCACTGGATTCGCGGCAGTCGCTTGTTCTGTTTCGAGGTGAAGGGGGCGACAACCGCCCCGTCCTGGCCGGGCGTGAGGTCCGCGGGTAACTGGACGTTGAGGAGGTCCTTGAGCCGGATTTCCTTCCCCGCGTTCTTGACCAGCTCGGCGCCCGGGAGCCAGAAACTGGGCCCGGTGGCAACGCTCCGGGTGCCGAGATCCGGCCGGTCCGGATGATTGGGAAGGAGCACTGGACCGAGTCCCCCCGGATAGCCTTCGACGCGGACCAGCCGCGGGTCCGGCACGAAGAGCCGTCGAGGCGTGGTCGGGTCGATGACGGTGCGATTCTCGGCGTAGAGCGTCTCCGCCGGCACTTCGATGTCGGCGAGGGAGAGACCGAAGGAGAGCGTGAATTGGCGGACCGCCTCCGGTGTGATTCCGCGTCGGTCCAGCGACTGGAGACTCCAGGTCCGGGGGTCGGCCCAGCCGTCATAGAGGCCGGACTTGACCTCCACGTAGGCCTTGCTCTTGGCCACCTTCGCCTCGCGAACCCGGAGGATGCCCCAGTGGAGGAATTGAGGCCCGGAGATCCCCAGCAGTTTCCAGATAAACTCCTGCATCCGGTCCTCGATGACAAGGTCCTTGCCTCGGATCACATGCGTCACTCCGAGCTCGATGTCATCCACGGCCCAGGAGAACTCGAGCATGGGCCAGACACGATATCGGTGCCCGACGCGCGGGTGGTCGAAATCGCTGATCCGGAGCAGGACGCGGTCGCGGAACGCGGGATCGGGGTCCTGCAGGTCGGTTTTCAGCCGGAGCACCGCCTCGCCAGGAGCGAAGCCCCCGGCGAGCATTTTTTGCCAGTGGTTCCGGGTCTCGTTGATGGATTGCGAACGTTCGGGGCACGCGAGACCATTCTTCCGGTTCTCTCGAAGGAGATCGGGAGGACAGACACAGACGTAGGCCGCCCCACGGTCAATCACTCGTGCGGCCCATTCGTAGTGCCGGGGGATGCGGTCGGACTTGTAGTACGTCGCGTCTGGCTTGACTTGACAGCGGTCGAGGTCCTGAAGGATCAGGTCGAAGAACTCGAGCTCGATCCGCTTCTCCTCGGAGCCGACGGTGTCGTCGAGCACGAGCAACAGCTTGCCATCGTATCGGCGGCGATACGCGTCGTTGATGAAGATCATTCGGGCGTGGCCGATGTGGAGGGCCCCCGACGGGAACGGGGCCATCCGAAGCACGACCTTACGGTCAGCGCCCGTGAGAAGCGGAGGGAGTTCTCCGACGCGGGCCTCCTCCCGAACCGGTGCAGCGATAGGGCCGCCCAGCTCCGCGAGTGCCCGTTCCTGCTCCGCCCGGCGCATCTGTGTCACGTCCGATGCCACCGTTGCGGCCAGCCGGCGGAGATCCTCCGCGTGGTCGCGCAGCGACGGGTCCGAGGCGAGCAGGCGCGATACGAGCGGGCCGGGCCGCGCCTCGCCGTCGTGGTGAACCGCGTTATCCAAGGCGAGCCGTCGGAGCCGGGCCTCGATATCGGGCGGGAGCGTCAACAGCGGCGCGGACGGGCCGAGCGCTTAAGATGGTTCTTGCGGCGAATGGCCGCCCAGCACCCGACGCGAGACAGAACGCGGATAGCGCCGTTCTCCCTCGCGAAGGGCATCCGAAAGGGAGATTCGTCCCTCGAGGACCTGCACCGCAAGGGTCTTCGGGATCGTGAAATGACCTCCGCTCTCTTCACGGCTTACTCGCTGCAGATTCGCAATCTCGCCTGCGGTAATCCGAACGGAATGGGCTCCACGGATCCGCTGGCCGCGAGACCGTGCGATTTGCTCGGCGGAGGCCGCGTCGCGAGGTCGCGGACGCCCTCGGGCCGTCGTACCCGATTCGTCCACGAGCTCGACGGGCCGTCGGAGTGACCAGAGGGCTTGCAGGATCCGGTCCCGCGCAATCCGGTCACCGCTGCCTACGCGGAACACGACCGCCGCTTCGGGAAACCGGCGCTGCAGTTGACGACCAAATATCGCGACGGACTCGGGGGACTCGAGATTGCCTTTGACCAGCGACGCTTCACCCGACAGCACGGCGTACCCGGGCCGAGGTCCCGGGTCGATTCCGACGACGAGATCCCGCGTCGGAACGCCGACTCGGGCGCCCTCCACCGCCGCCCAGAGGGCCGACCGGTCGCCGCTGGACCCCACCGCGATCACACGCGGAAAAGAAATCGAACAGGCCTCTTCAGGGCTCGTTAGGACGACCGCGACTGACGGGGGAATCCTTTCGCCCGGAAGGAAGCTGAGCGTCGAAATCCTCCGCTCCCGTAACGCGCCGGCTAAATCCGCGTAGAGGGAAGGATCCCGCGTGACCAGCGCTACGGAACAGCGTCGCACTGCGGGGGCGGACGGTTAAATCACGCATATACCTTGCTGGCCCGTGGCAGTCTGTCCACGTTGTGGCACCCCGGCCCCCGAAGGGGCCCTGTTTTGTCGGAAGTGCGGGGCCACCATCCCGCAGAGCGTCCCGGCCACCTCGACGCTGCCGTCCGGAACTTGGCGCCCGGCGGCCTCTGGAGGCCCCGCGCCGATGCCTCCAACCCCCTGGCCGCCCCCACAGATTCCCTATCCGATTCCGTCTCCACTCCCTCGAAGCGCTAGGTACTGTCCGAACTGCAACAACGTGATATCGGCGACTTCTGTCGTCTGTCCCGTATGCGGGGCCCCGGTTCCTCCCGGCGGCGAGGCCGCCGGGGGCGGCGCACCACCGCGATGATCCGGGCGGCGCACGAACGAATTCAGGATCTATTCTCTCTCGCCGAGTCCGAGGTCCGGCGGTCCCCCAGCAACCTGTCCCGGCGGTATGTCCTCCTCGCGCGCCGGATCGGGATGCGGTACAATGTCCGGCTGCTCCGGGAGTACCGCGACCTGTACTGCCGCGGATGCTCCGCGTTCTGGGTAGAGGGACGGTCGGTACGGACCCGGCTCCGGTCCGGTCGCCGCACCCAAACTTGCCTCCAGTGCGGCCGCGTCCGTCGCGTCCCGATCCGACATCCCCGGGCCGGCCGGGCTTCTGCCGAAGAAGCGCCGGATCGTGCAGTGGGCCGGGAGCAAGCTGTCCTGATCGACGAGGGAATCGATACGGAGACCGAAGCAGATCTCGACGAGGGGGAAGGCCAATAAGGGGGGATTCCCCCCTTCAGCCGTAAGCCGGGGTGGCCGAGCGGCCAAAGGCGGCAGACTCAAGATCTGCTCTCGTAGGAGTTCCCAGGTTCGAATCCTGGCCCCGGCATAACTGACTGGCCGACCTTTCAACGAGGCTGAGAACGCGCACCCAATAGAAGCGCACGAGAAGGCGGACTCCTATCTGTGCGAGGTCAGCTGAACCGAAGCCACACGATTCGAGGCCAGACGCTGTACTCAACAACCTGGCCCCGACCGCAACCGTTCCACAATCCGCCGATGAGCCCGGTGGGGTACGAGGGCCTATCATGGGGCCCCTGCGACCAGTGGCAACCGGCGGTCCTATACGGAGAATCCGGATGCATCGAGTCCCTGGCTCTCGAGGATTTTCATGAATCGAGGATCTTCTCGGAGCTTCTCGAACCAGATCCCGACCAGTAGGCCGGGGTAGGACCAGGGAGGGCGTCGGAGAGCTTTGCCAAGCCACTCCAGCGATTTGCCGATGTCTCCGGATATCGCGTACACCCCTGCGATTGCGAGGTCGAAACTTGCACTCTGCCCTGCGTGCTGCAGTAGCTCGGTTAGGATTTTGTCTATCTCCTCGGTCCTCGCCGCTTTGGAGTACGCCCACGCCAAATCGGCCAAGATCTCCGAACGCCGCTCCCCTCCTAGCGAACTCGCCTTCTGAAGTTCAGCAATGCCTTCGGTGACCAGGCCTTTCTTTACGAAGGCAACCCCTAGGTATCGGTGGCCCGAGGACAACTCGGGACCTATCTCAAGGGCGTTCTTCAAGTGAAGAATTGCTTCGTCCGGTCGGCCCTCGTGCAGCAGCTCTTCTCCGAGCCCCAAGTTCGTGGCGAAGGAGAGCGGGTCGATTTCCGTGGCTCGGCGTGCCTGTTCCAACGCCTCCTTCGGCCTCCCCGTAACGCGAAGAACCTCACGAAGATCCGACCGTGCATCGACGAGGTTCGGGTTGAGTTCCAGGGCTCTCCGGTTTTCCCGCTCGGCGCTCGCCCAGTCGGCGTTATGGACGAACCAGGGGCAAATCGCTTGATGCGCCTCTGCCGACAGAGGGTCGAGCCGGATCGCCGTCGCGGCTGCATCTCTTGACTTTTGCAACGCTCCAGTGGCGGACCCTGTTCCTACGTGCTCGAGCGAGTGAAAGCAGTAGGACATGCCCACGTATGCTGCGGCGTAGCCAGGATCCTTTTCCAGCGCCTCGTTAAAGTACCCCAGCGCGCGATTGACGTCTTGCTCCGTGTGGGCCCGATTCAATTCGACCCGGCCCTTAAGATACAGCGAGAAGGCGTCGGCATTCGAGCTGGGCGGCTGTTCCGATCCCCGCAGCTCTGAAGAGAGGAGCCGAAGCTTGAGGGCTTCGGCTACCCCCTTCGCAATATCGGACTGAATCGTGAAAATGTCGTCAAACTCACGATTGAACGAGCCGGACCACACGTGGGCTTCGCTCTCAGCATCGATGAGTTGGGCCGTGATGCGAATCTTAGTTCCGGCCTTGCGAACGCTGCCTTCAAGCACATTGCGCACACGGAGTACTTTCCCTACCTCCTCGATAGGTGTTGGAGCGGTCCTGTACCGCTCGACGGATGTCCGAGCAATGACGAGGAGCCCCGGTAGCTGGGAAAGCTCCGCCGTGATCTCCTCGGTCAGACCATCAGCAAAAAATTCGTCTTCCGCATTCGGACTTATGTTCTTGAACGGAAGCACCGCGAGGCGGTGGGAGATATCGTCGGTCGGACCCTTGTGAGGAGTGTCGTCGCGGTCCCAGGGCATCAGCACCCGGTAGATCTCGATCGGCTCCCGGACCCCTTTGAGGCTCTTCGGCGCAAGCTTGTCGAGTCGGTAAGGGATCTTGTTGCGGACCTGACCGTAGACCGGTTCGGTTACGCAGATTCCGCCCGCCTCTGCAAGCGACTCGATTCGAGATGCAACGTTGACCGAATCCCCAAAGATGTCGGTCCCTCGGACCTCCACGTCACCCAGGTGAACTCCGATTCGAAGATAGATGGGAAAGCGACCGGTCTGCGAGTTGCGCTCGTGAAGGCGGTTCTGGATGTCGATAGCGCACTGGACCGCGCGTAGGGCACTATCGAACTCAGCGAGGAACCCGTCGCCCATGGACTTGATCTCGCGCCCCTGGTGCGCTGCGAAAAGGGGCCGAACCAGATCCGCTTGCTCGTCCCGTAGTCGCAGAGCCTCTGCCTCGTTCGACTGAGCTAGGGCGGTCGATCCGACCATGTCGGTGAACATGATCGCGGCGAGGCGACGTACCGACGCCACGGTGCGAAAACCGCTTCGGTTAGATTAAGGTCCCCACCTTCCGAATCGTTCATAGGGCACCGAGACCGGTCCGTCCGGCCGAACATGGGACCGTCTCGGAGCCCTGCTCAGAACCCGAAGTTATAGCGTAGAATCCTGGCCCCGGCATAGGAACCAACACCTTGGCGTCGCTGAACGTAATCCGCCCGGGGTCTGTTGTGCCCCCCGCCAGTTTGATCTTCGAGCGGGGAAACACCGTCTCTAAAGTCCGTAGGCTTCGTCGTGGTGAGCCAATCTCAGCAAGCGCACTACCTGTTGTTCGACCAACGGTTCGAAGAGTAGAACATACGAGCCTGCGACGTGGACCCGCCGCACACCTTGAGGCGGGGCATGCAGGGGCTTGTAGTGTAAGGGGTTCTGGAGGATTTGGTCCACCTTGTTATCGACAGCGCGTTTGAATCCGGCGTTCCGAGCGCAAAGCTTCCGGTAGTCCCGCACGAACTCAGGGGAGACCTCCTGGTCCCATCTCACCGCGAGCCACCCAAGACTTCGTTCAGGGATCGAATCTTCCGAAACTTACCCTTCCTGATCCGCTGGAGGTCCGCTGCGAAATCGGGCCGGAGGGCCGGATCGAGGATTGTCTCCTCATAGGCCACGACTATGCTCTCGAGTGCCTCCGATTTGTCCTTGAGTCCGTCTCGAGCCTTGACCACATTTACGACACGATTTGCATGCTCCGAGAGCTCAACGACAGCCTTAGGCATAAGTCGACATAACTCTATGTAACTTGAAGATATAAGAGCTATCGGCCCTACGTGACGTGTCCAAGAGCGACTACGATGAGCGAGGAAATTTTCCCTCGAGTCACGGTCTAGGATTCGAAGTTTAACGGACTAATCCTGGCCCCGGCAGCTGTTGCTAACCAGTCCGTTGGTTGGTAGGACTTTCGGGGATCGCGCTCTTCTCCTGGTCGAGTATCGGGCATGCACTCCACTTCGCCCCAGGGCTCGTCCGCCGGCCGGCGAAGCCAAGAACCTCAGGTCCAAGCTCTCGGCCTCAGGCCCTCGCGCCGGAGGTCTCACCTTGACCGCGATGCGGGTGGCGGTGGCCCGTCGTTCCCCCCGCCACGATGGGAGTCGCTAGCGAGTACTGACCGAATGCGATGCCCTTGACGCCACGCAAATCCTCGGCGGCGTTGACCACCTCGTTTCGCTTTCCCGCCAACCCGATGAGTTGCATACAGGATCCGCCCTCAAGATGCACATGCGAAGACGACCGGACGTGGGCCCCCCATCGGTGCTCGACGCTCGTAAGCCGCCGCAGGACGTTGGGAGCGTCATGTCGGTAGATTAGCAGTACGCTGGCTACCGAATCGGAATTAGGATCACCAAGTTCGTGCTCCGCGAGCTCCTTCCGAATCAGAGCGCGGATGGCGTCCGAGCGGCTGGGAGAGTTCCGCTCCCGTACCCAGCTGTCCAAAAGGGCGAGCAGGTCCGGCTCGAGCGAGATGCTCAAACGCACCACGTACTCGTCTTTCCGTTTCTGGCTTCGGCTCGTCTCGCCCGGCGGTCGAACTTCCCGGCGCGCGCCTCTCGGCATGTCGTTCCCGCTGCCTCAGCGAGCTCGGATCCGCTCATAACGGTGAGGTTCGGGTCTTGCGTGGCGACGTTTCGTAGTGTTACGATTTGGGAAAAGGCCACAAGGCCTTATATTCCTCCTTGCGTGGCGGGTCCCGTGTCCTTGGCCTCAGCGCAGATCCCTAACCCCCTCACGGAGGTCCGAAACCCTGTCCTCCTTTCTCGAGGGGAGTGGTTCAAGGTCATCCTCATCTACGCGGGCATTGCCGCCGCTACGGGCTTTGGGATCTACGCCACCTTCTGGGTTGGAACTCAGTATGCCATCTTTTGGGCCCTAGGCATCCTGGCGTACACGCTGGGGCTACGGCACGGCGTCGACGCCGACCACATCTGCGCGATCGACAACACCACGAGGAAGCTGCTTCAACAGGACAAGCGCCCGACGACGGTCGGGACTTGGTTTTCCCTGGGCCACTCGACCATCGTTGTGGCGATGATCGCGGTCCTGGTGGTCGCCACCCAATTTATCGCCGCCAACCTCCCCGCCTTCGAGGCTGACGGCGCGGTCCTAGGGACCTTCATCTCGGGCGCTTTCCTCTATGTCATTGCGCTGATCAACTTCCTCATCTTCTGGGAGATTTATTTGATTTTCAAGTCCCTGCGCTCGGGGGCACTCGACCAGAAGAGACTGGACGAAGCCCTTCTGAAGCGCGGGTTCATGAACCGCTATTTCGGCAAGTTGTTCAGATTTGTCAACGAGCCGTGGCAGATCTACCCGATTGGAGTCCTCTTCGGGCTTGGCTTCGACACCGCCTCGGAGGTCGCACTGATTGCGATAACGGTCACGACCGCAACGGCGGCTGCTCACTTCCCGCTCTGGATGGTGATGGTGCTGCCGTTCATGTTCACCTGTGGGATGGTCTTGACGGACACCACCGACGGGTTCGGGATGCGTTTCGCGTACGGTTGGGCCTTCATGAGGCCCATCCGCAAGGTCTACTACAATCTGACCATGACCGTGATCTCGGTCATTGTCGCCGTCGTCATCGGTACAATCGAGCTCTTGGGCGTGCTCACGTCGGAACTCGGCCTGACCGGGGGACCCCTCGGGGTCTGGACCACGTTGAACTGGTTGAACAATTCGAACGGGCCCGACGGCATCGAGATTTGGGGCTGGTGCGGGATTATCATCATCCTCCTCTTCGTGAGCAGCTGGGCGGTTTCTATCGTAGTCTACCGGTGGAAGCACATCGAAGAGGTTGGTTTCGGTGGACCACCGCCTCCCCCAAGGGCCTCACCACCGGATCCCGTCGCACCGACGGAGTCCACCTAGGCGCGAGATCGAGCGGGCCCGTGGCCCTGCGTGCGAGAATCTTGCCCGCCGAGACGGAGAACATTGACACCGGCCCGACGAAGCATTCCAGATCGACCCGGCCTCCCAGTCCTCCACGAGCGACGTCCCGCTCCTCAACGTCAGCTGCACGAGTGTGCAGGCTCCGTGGTGGGCCGGCGAGTACTGCGGGAGCGTCGGAGAGATTCACCCACCGGTCCAGCGGGGTTGACGCTTCTCCCGGAAGGCGGTTCGAGCTTCACGATTGTCGGTACTGTCCCGAAGAGGATCGGCCAATTCCTGTTCGAGCCTAAGACCATCGGCCAGCGGTAAGGAGAGGCCCCCTCGGACCGCTGCGAGGGCAGCTTGAACGACCCGCGCAGGGTAAGCGACGATCGTCTCGGCCATCCGCTGGGCTTCCTTGCGCAAGCGGGAGAGGGGATACACCTGGTTGACCAAGCCGATGGTCGCCGCCCGCCGAGCATCGATCGTCTCACCGGTGAGTATCATCTCGAGCGCAACCGCGGGCGGCACGGATCGCGGGAGTCGTTGGGTCCCGCCCTGTCCAGGGATGATCGCCCATCGGACCTCGGGCAGGCCGAAGGTCGCGTTCGAACTCGCGAGGCGGATGTCGCAGGCCAGCGCGAGTTCGAGCCCGCCTCCGAGGCAAAGCCCATTGATCGCCGCGATGACCGGTTTTCCGACTTCGAGGTTCCGAGTAATACCCCCAATCCCCGGCACGCGGTTCCACACCTCCACCCGCCGCCCCGCCGGAACGCTCTGGTAGAATTCCCCCATCCGCTTGAGGTCAACTCCGGCGCAGAACGCCTTTCTCCCGGCTCCGGTGAGCACAGCCGCCCAAAGTCCATCGTCATCGCGGAAGCGCTCCCAGGCCGCGACGAGCGCGGAGTGGGACTCGGGATCGATGGCATTGAGCGCTTCCGGACGATCGAGGGTAATCCAAGCGATGTGCCCATCGATCTCGAAACGGACGGACATCGGTCTGAAACGCCATGCCGCCTATTGGGCTTAGCGGCGGGGAGCCCCGCACAGGAAGGCCCTAACCGGTACGGGACAAGCCGCATCATCCGAGAAACCCCTGCATGGCTCGGATAGAGTGACATGGTGAAACCGCGTCCCAAGCCGGCCGCTTCTACGAAAGAGCGAGACGTGCTCGAGCCGATGGCACCGGAAGCGGCCCATTTTCGTGATGTCCTCTATGAGAAGCACAGCGGGATCGCGCACATCACGATCAATCGGCCCGAGGTGTACAACGCGTACGCGACCAGCACACTGCAAGAACTTTCCCGAGCGGTCGAAGATGCCGCGTTCGACGACGCGGTGGGCGTCATCGTTCTTACCGGGGCGGGGTCCGCAGCCTTCTCCACCGGGGGCGATGTCCACGAGTACGCCGAACGGTACACCCAGCGCCCGCGAGACTACTGGAAGTACATGGGGCTCTTCCAGGGTGCGGTCGAAGCCCTCCTGCGGTGCGGCAAGCCGACGATCGCCCGGCTCAACGGCATCACCGTCGGCGGGGGCAACGAACTCCATCTAGCCTGCGACCTGTCAGTGGCCGCGTCGCACATTTACCTGGGGCAGGTGGGCGTGGGCGTCGGCTCGGTAGCGTGCGGGGGTGCCACTCAGTGGCTTCCCCTCGCCGTTGGGGACCGCCGGGCGCGCGCCATGTTGCTTCTCAACGAGCGGATCCCCGCCCGGAAGGCCCTCGAGTGGGGCCTCGTGAGCGAAGTGGCCCCCTCGGTACACCATGGGTCGGGAATGGTCGAGGACCCTACACCGGAAGAGATCGACCTAGCGAAGAAGGGAATGAAAGGCTACGACATCGACTTAGCGCCGTTGGACGCGGCGGTCGAAAAGCTCAGTCGTCGTCTCCTCGGGATGTTCCCGGAATGTCTCCGGTACACCAAGCAGCAGGTGAACTTCTGGAAGGAACTGTCGTGGCATAGTACGGTCGGGCACGGCCGCGAATGGCTGTCGCTCCACTTCGCCAACCGGGAGCCCGCGGAGGGCATGCGGGCTTTCGTGGAAAAACGTCCTCCGGACGTGGCGGCTCTGCGCCGTCGGCTCTCGGAAGGAAAAGGTGGCGAGTTCCTGTTTGGCCGCCCGACGCGAAACTGCCCAAGCTGCGGCTCAAAGGGACTCCCGGAAGATTTCGGCTTCTGCGGATATTGCGGCGCCCCCATCCCGTCCATGGGCGCCGTCGAGGACTGATCCGGTGTCCGAGGTCGCCTCTCCACCGACAGTTCCGGGCGGCGTGTCGTCCGCCTTCCTGCGCGACGCTCGTGGGCTGCAGCGCAAGCTTGTGGAGGAGTACTATCGTCGTCTTGAGCCCAACGAAAGCCCACGCCGGCCGGTGGCCTACATGCTGGTCGGAGGAAACCTCACCGAAATCGTTCGAGCGTTTGGGTATGAAGTCGTCTTCCCGGAGATCGTGGCGCTCAACTGCGCGATCAAGCACCAATCGCTCGACAATATCCTGCACGCCGAGTCCCTAGGGTACGGGCTGGATGTATGTGGATACGTGAAGAACGACCTGGGACTCCAAGACCTCGGAGGGAAGACCTCCTTCGGCCAGATCCCGCGCCCCGACCTGCTGGTGTGCAGCTTCTCGGGCTGCTATGTCTACGTCAAGTGGTGGGAAGCGCTTGCGGAGTCGTACGGCGCCCCGCTGTTCATGTTCGACGTGCCGTACATGCGCGAGGAAACTCCCCGCAAGGAAGACATCGATTACCTCGTGAGCCAGCTCTGGGAGCTGGTCCATCTGCTCGAGAAGCGCACCGGTCGCGCCTTCGACATGGACGAACTCAAGCGCGTTCTAGCGGAGTCCCGTCGCGCGGAGGAAGGCTGGGTGGAGTTCCTACGTGCAGGCCGGCTCCGCCCCTCCCCAATCGAGGCCTACTTTGAGTCGATCTTCTACATGTTTCCCATCAATGTGCTCCGGGGAACCCCGGAGGCCGCCGACTTCTACAGCGTGGTGAACGAGGAGGTACGGGCCCGTGTGCGGGAGGGAAACTATCCTCTCCCGGAAGAGAAGTACCGCATTCTGGTCGAAGGCGTCCCGCCGTACACCAACTACCGGACCTTCTGGGACTTCTTCCGGAAGTGGGGAGCTGTCTCCGTCGTTGCGACCTACCCG
>JASHQC010000056.1 GCA_030037735.1 Thermoplasmata archaeon | reverse complement strand
GGTGGCCGCCCGAGATGGTGCATGACACCGAGAAGGCCGGATTGCGGTGTAGGGTCGTGTGGGCCTACGACTCCGGCGACGATCGTCGCGGTGCGAATCCGCCCTCTCCCGAGAAGCTATGTGAGGGAAGTGCCCGACTGAACCGATGGCGCGCTGGCCCCCTCCGCGCTACCACATCACGGTGGAGTTCGACGTCCCTCTCTCTTTTGCGTATAAATGGTGCACCGACTTCCAACCGGACGATAACACCTTGTCCGGAGAGCAGTACGAACGCAGGATCCTCCGGCGCTCGCGGAACGAAGTTCTCTACGAGGACCTCTGGTGGGAAAAGGACGGGTGGTTTTGGCGCCGGAACCGCGTTGCCCTTTATCCTCCCGACGGTTGGCATGCCGATTCTATCGGCAACTACCGAACCTCGACCCTAGACTATCACCTTACAGAGTTACCGGGAGGTCGGACCCGATTCGACCTTCGCTTGCGACGAAGGCCCGCTCCCGGCCGCGGGAAGCAGCTTGCTCGCGCCTCACTCGAGGCCGAGCTCCGTTGGCGCTGGCGACGCTACGCGCGCGAGATGTCACGAGATTATCGCCGCTCCACGAAGGCCCGTCAATCGCATCCGCGCGCTCGGTCGAACAGGTGAGCACCATTCGACCCAAGGCTCTTAGCGACCCGAGCGGAATGGCGGGAACCGCTTAGCAGCCTTCATGCAGGACTCTCGCGGCCGATGGAGGACCGCGACGAGCGCCGGAACCCACGGTGAGGAGAAGGGACCCCTCGGGCGCCACGCGTCCGTGAGGTCCGGAGGGATTTGAACCCTTAGTTCACATCCCTCCCGCGGCTGGAATCTCCAGGCCCTGGCCCAAATCTCCGCCCCGTGCCTCCAGGGTAGTCGCCGCGGACGAGTCGCTCTATTTCGGCGGGGCGGGCGCCATCGGTCTCGGGTCGAAGACCACCTGGACTCGGGAGATTTTGTCGCCCGTCACCCCGTACCACTCCACCACGTACATCGTTGGCATCGGTGGCTTGAAGTGAAGGTCACACAATACGACGACATCGTCGCCTTCGGCGAAGACCCGCTTCACATCGACCTTCTCTACCATCGGATACAGTCGCTGGAGGGCGGCGATGTAGTCGTCGGCTTTGTGGAACGTATCGAGCGGTCCCCGGAACTCAAGGTTGTCCCTGAGGTGCAGCCGCGCCGCCTTCCAGTCACCTTTTCCCATCGCCTCTTGGTATTTCGACACCACGTCCTTGGCTTGCGTCATCTTTCCCGCTCCTCGGTCTTCCTTGCGTGAGCCGGCAGGTCCTGCCAGCACGCCATTAACGGTCCTCCGGGGACCCTGAACCACAGGAAGCAACCCATGCCGGGAACATCGACCCGCGGGAGAACGATCTTGGCTCCCGCGGCCTCCACTCGACGCCGTGCCTCCTCGAGATCCCGGACTTGGATGTACGCAAGACTCGACGGGGCCTCCGTTGACCGGACCGGTCGGATCCCTCCCCGACCGTCGGGGGTCTCGCAGGCGAGATACTCCCCCATCGGCATCTCGACCGATCGAAACTTCCAGCCGAACACCTGCTCGAGGAACCGCTGGGTAGCTCGGGGGTCTTCGCTGGCCAATTCGGTGAAGGCAAGCCCCCCCTCCCTGGGCGTTGGAGGTGCGCGGGGCCTCGCCATTCCAGCAACCTCGTCCTTGCGCGTGATATCCTTTGGATATTATATAGCAGTCAGGGACAATGCGGATATCGATGACCCAGGGCTCGCGGCCGCGGGGGCTGCGTTCGGGCACAATCCCCCAACTCGTCTACCAAGCAGATCCTTTGGGGCAGACCGTGAGAAGGCTGGGGAAGAAGTGGACGCTCCTTATCCTACGGGACATGGCGTTCCTAAAGCTGACACGCTTTACTGAGTTCCTGCACAACAATCCAGGGCTCACACCTCGCGTTCTCTCTCGTCGTTTGAAGGAGATGCAGAAGGAGCAACTCGTCGCTCGTGTGGGTGATGGCAAGGCCGTCACGTACGCCCTGACGCCCCGAGGCCAGGACGCGGTCTATATTCTGCTCGCGTTCCTCCGGTACGGACTGAAGCATCACCGCGATGCTGCCCGGTTAGTTCCGACGGGTTAGAGGCCCAGGTCCGGCGCCCACTGGGCAACCGTTCCACATCCAGCCGAGGGGGCGCCCCCTCCGTACTTCCATCGGGTCCTCGCGGGGGTTTGCACCCTTGGCTCAAACCCCTTCCGCGCCTGGAATTTCTTCGCAGGCGTCGGGCATCGTCGCCGGCTGGCGTCGAGCGCAATCGGCGAGTGGGCCCCTCCTGGTTCGCCGGGCCCGATCGGATTCCCCCTAAGTTCCTAGACGCGATTGCAAACCTTCAAGCGGGTATATCGCGATGATGCCGCTTCCCTCGGTCAGCGTTCCATGACAGCGAAGAAATCCCGACTCGAGCCGAGACCCGTCGACGACCCGCACAAGACGAAGCTGCGCGACCACATCGTATCGATGATGAGGATAGAAGAGAAGATTATGGCCGCGCTCGAGTCAATCTCCAAAGAGCTGGACGGACACCCCGACGCTTCGATATTTCTTAGCCAGATTCGGGCGATGGCCGAAGACCATACCGAGGCATTGCGCATCCGAATGATGGGCATCTCCGCCCGGGAACCCGACCTCCTCGTCCCAGTAGCGCCCTCGGGCGTTTCCGAGTTGGCGGCCGGCCAACCGAGGGGGCCCTCTATGGCCTTGCAGGACCTCTACGGACTTCTGGGCCAGGCGACCTTCGGGTACTCGGTCTTGCATGTCGTGGCCCACCGTCAACTCGACAGCCCGTGGGCGATCGAGGAAGGGAATACGGCCGACCTGGCCGAAGAGCTCATGAGGGAGTACTCCCGCGCGCTCGAGATTCTGGATACGAAAGGCTGCGAAGTGACGGTCTGGGAGCTGAGTAAGGAAGGACTGGAATGCCGTTGCGTATGTCCGTCGTGCTCGCTTGGCATCTGCCTCTGCTGGGTTCATGGCATCGCCACTGCGGTCGATGCCCGGCGGCCCGTCCTTGCGGGCGAGAAGGCCCCCAGCGCGGCCGGTATCACGGTTGTTCCACCGCGCACGGATAGTGTCGCCCTCCTTGCCGGTGTAGGCCAGGGGGACGCAATAGTGGCGATCGATGATCAGCGGGTCGGAGGAGACGTGGACGTCGACGCCATGGTCGGAGGTTTCCTGCAGGCGATCAAGGCCCATGGGCCCGGGGACGAGATCCGACTGAAGGTTCGGAACCGATCGGGGGACGTTCGAAACGTTCAGCTCGCTCGGGATGTGATGGACCCGCCACCGAAAGAACGGAGACTGGCCGCCATCATGTTCACGGACATGGTCGGCTTTACGGCCCTCGCCCAAAAGGACGAATCCCGCGCTCTCGAACTGCTGGAGGAACATCGGGCGCTGGTACGGGCGGCGCTCCCCCGGCACCGGGGCCGGGAGGTCAAGACCATCGGTGACGCATTTCTTTTGGAGTTCACGAGCGCCTTGGATGCGACCGCGTGTGCGATCGATGTGCAGCGCGCCGTCCGCAAGCGCAACCAGACTCGTCGCCGGGATCCGATCCAGCTCCGCATCGGAATCCACGTCGGAGACCTGGTTTCCGTCAGCGGCGACATCTACGGGGACGCGGTCAACATCGCGTCACGGATCGAGCCGATGGCCGAACCCGGAGGCATCTGCGTCTCCCAGCAAGTATACGACCAGGTGTGGAACAAAGTGCCGGTCAAAATGGCCGAGTTGGCGAGGGCCCGGCTCAAGAACGTCAGCGCCCCCATCGGGGTCTATCGGGTCTCGGTGCCGACCTCGCGATAGACTCAGCGGGATGCAGTCAAACCCCAATCCCTACCTCCCCCGTGATAACCGGCGACGGGGTCGGGAATCGAACTTTTCACCGATTCCCTACCGCGGCTTCCAATGCTGCGTCCGACGGGGCAAGAGACTCGGCTTTACCAATAGTCTTAATTGACCTAGGTTCATGAACCCAATTGGATTGTGCCATGGCGGCTACAACGATTACTGTTTCTCAGGAGACCCGGCAACTCCTGGAGAGCCTCAAGACCGGGGGCGCCACCTACGACGATGTGATTCGCGGTCTCTTGATCGCCCACCCTACGCAGCTCACGATGGCCGAACTTGCCCGGCGGATCCGGGAAGGCAAGCCGCATCCCATCGACGAGCTCATCGCCCGCAGCCGAAAGCAGCCCTATTGAGGGTTCCGTGCCGTTCCGGCTCGCAACTATCGAGGAAGCGGACACAGAGTTTCTCGCCCTGCCCCCCGAAGTCCGCGAGGTGTTTATCTCGGCGTTCCGAGAGATCGCCGCCGGAGATTCGCCGATTGCCCACGGACCCGAATGGTTCTGCGAAGAGCTGAGGCAGCGACAGCGGGTGGCGGCAGAAGGTCTATATTCGCTCCACGTCGGCGATCTCTGGAGAGGAGTTTACTTCCGACGCGGCGAGACCCTGGTTTTCATCGCATTCGGTTTCCGACTCCCCGAGTTCTACGACAAACTTCGGCGACTGCGGAAGGCAATTGCGGCTCGAAGCGGGACACGACGAAACCTAACCTGATTCGCCCTCCGGTTTGGCTGTCTTCCTCGCTCAGCCTATGTCGGGGTTCCCTCGCCGGGTTCTTGCGCTCTCTCTCGCAAGGCTTTGAACCCTTAGCCCACATCCCTCCCATGGCTGGCTTTTCTGGCCGGTGTGCGCCTTCCAGTAACGTGGAGATCGTTGCGACTCAGGTGAGCCTGCTTGTAGACAGTTCCGTGGGAACTGTGATCAAATTTCGATCCGGATGTTGCGGCAAGTGTTCTTGGTCCCGGTCAGCCCCCTCCACGCGGCGGGGGGGGAGGAGTGGCCGCGGCCGGGTACAAAAGTCGAGCTACAACATTAGTTGGGAGCGGCGGGCGGCGGGGGCAAGAAATTGGCCTGACCAAGCCGTGGGCCCTCGAGACAGAGGGCCAGCGCATAATCGAACCGATCCACCACCAAGAGGCGAGCCACAGAGCTCGCGGTCTTCTCCGGGGGTTCGCCGTACCTCCGTGGGATCGTCAGCTCCACGCCGTCCCCGAAACTAATCGTAGTCGACGCGGCACGGATTCGGCAGACCGTGATCCCCATCGCTCCACCCACCAGTGGGCTCAGTTAGCGGGAGAATGTGTATTTATACGCATTCCATTAATTTGTACATCCTCGATTGGGTGAGGGCAACCCGCGGCACCCGGCGGCCGGAGGGGAATCGAATGTCCCGGCAATTCCCTCCCGGAGCTGGTCTTCCCCGAATCCCCAACCCTGTTGCCTGCCGATACGCGCCCTGGGCTGAACAGATGACCGTGGCCACGTTTATCCCGGGCGCATTTGACCTGGCCGCCTCAGGCTGACACGCGTTCGAGCGGCTGGCCGGTGGCGTGAGGGCCGAGCAACGCGATGATCCCGGCCGCGAGGCCCGTGAACCCAATCGTCGCGAAACCGAGAAAGAACGAGGTGGCGACGATAAGCGCGGGTAGACCGAGCGCGCCGACCACGCCGCCGAGATGCCCGAGCCCGTCGCTCAAGGCAAATCCCGAGGTCCGTGCCCGCGTCGGGAAACTTTCCGCGGTGTAGGTGTAGGCGACCTGCAGGTACATCCCGAGCGCCAGAGACGCCAGGAATGACCCCGCGGTAATTACCGCTCCGGAGGCCAGCGTCCCGATCAGCAGCATCCCGAGGAACCAGACCCCGGTCGCCGTGACGATGAGGCGTTGTCTCTCGACTCGGTCCGCGGTCATCAGCATCAGGATCGCGCCCACCGGGTAGCCCACGGCCCCGACGGCGAGATAGAGAATCGAGCTGCCGATCCCGAGGCCATGATCAGCGTACAGAGCAGCGGCGTCTCCAAGAAACGCGTAGTTCCCGATGTACCACAGGAACCACAGCACGACAAACAACGCCAGGCGGTAGGAGTACGGCCGGCGGAAGAGGTAGCGGGTGGGGAATCGACCTCGCTCGCGGCTGACCTCGGACGGGCGAGGTGGAGGCAGAGCCTCCCCGCGCGACCGGGCGACCGACTCCATTTTCTCGACCGTCCGTTCGGCCTCATCGAACCGTTCATGCATCACGAGCCAGCGCGGGGATTCCGGCAAGCGGCTCTGCAAGCCCACCCCCACGGCGGCGACGGCCCCCCCGACGACGAAAAGCAACCGCCAGCCGATCTCGAATGTCGGCACGAGCGCGAGCGCAACGAACGGCGTGACCGCTTGGCCGAGAATTCCGATCAGGAACGTGAAGACGGTGATCCGCCCCCGCCGCGCGGCCGGGGAGAGCTCACTCAGGTAGGTCGAAACGAGGTTGAGTCCCGCGCCGACTCCCATCCCTGTCACGAACCGCCAGAGGGACAGCGTGAGAAGGTTCGTCGCCAGGGCGTCCCCGAACGACCCGAGGGCGATCAGAGCGAACGCGACCAGCAGCATTCGCAGGCGACCATATCGGTCGGCGAACGTGCCGATGATGAATGACCCGAGGACGTACCCGATGAGCCCGACGGCGAGCGATACGAAGAGGCTCTCGCTGCCCGTCAAGTGGAACTGTACTGCGATTGCCGGTAGACCGAAGCCGATGTCGGTGATGTCGTAGAAGACGAAGAAGTAGCCGAGGCCGACGATCGCCAGGAACGAGTACGGCAGGGACCACTCCGGGATTCGGTCGAGTCGCGCGAGGAGATCGGTCCCTGGAGTAACTGCCGCGTCATTGGCCCCACGGGCAGAGGCCTCGTCGCTCATCTGCCGGTCTTCGTTGGTTCCGCGGTTACCTTCGGGGGCGATTCAAGGGGCGGCACGTCCTCGCGTTGGAAAATCGCGGCACGCGTCAAGGGGGGCGGCACGACCGTAGGGGGAACGTCAAGTTCCGGCATGGCTTCCGCATCGAACGATAGGTTATCCGGCGAGGGAAGATGAGCGAACCGTTCCGCCATATCTTGGTCGCGTACGATGGCTCTACGCAGGCCCAGGAAGCATTGGACCGGGCCATCGACATGGCGCGCACGTGGTCATCCCGTCTCAGCATCGTTGCGGTCTACCAGCCCCCTGTCGTTTGGACCGCCGGCCCCCTGATGGCCGCGACGGTCAGTGGACCGGTGCTGGGGCCGGCGGCCCCCCGGGAACCGGGTGAGCCTATCGAAAAGAGGGCGCTCAACGAACTTCTGCTCCAAGCGGTCCGGACGGCCAAAGAACGAGGTGTTTCCGACGTTCGAGGGGAGCTTCTGCAAGACCATCCGGCGGAAGGCGTCCTCACGTACGCGGAGCTCGAGCACGCCGACCTGATCGTGATGGGTTCCCGGGGCCGCTCGGCCGCGCCCCGACTCCTTCTGGGTAGCGTGTCGGACGCCGTCGTTCACCACGCTCACGTCGCTGTTCTCGTGGTGCGCCCACACGAATCGGGCTAGGCATGGCGGTGCCGGACCCGCCTCGCGGGTGACCGTTGCCTGGTGGGGTGCACGAAATCGAACGGGTCATCTGCCCGTGAGGTCTCGGATTGGGCCGAACCATGACGACGGAGCGAGAAATCTCGGTATCAGTTGAGGGCCGTTCGCTCGATTGCTATCTTGCGTTCCCCGACACGGCGAAATTCCAGGGCCGGCGTCCGGCAGTGATTGTCATCCACGAGATCTTCGGTCCCGATGCCCACATCCGAGACGTGAGCCGGCGGTTCGCCGGTCTGGGATACGTCGCCGCGGCGCCCGACTTGTTTACGGGCGAGCTTCATTCGCTGCTGACGCCGGCGAATGTGGCGTTGGCCATGCAGGCTTTCTCCCAGGCGCCCCCTGACCTTCGCCGCGATCCCTCCAAAATGGCGGCGTTCGCCGCCAGCCAGCCACCCGAGCGTCGGCCGATCCTCGCCGCGTTCGGAAAAATCGGTCAGCCCCAGGTACAAGCGGGATTCGCGCGGGACCTCTACGGAGTGGCGCAGTACGTGCGATCGCTTCCCGAGGTGGATCCGCACCGGGTGGGATCGGTGGGCTTCTGCTTCGGCGGCGCCATGTCCGCGCGGCTGGCAGCCGTCGACCCCGCGCTGCGGACGGCGGTCGTGTTCTATGGCCAGAATCCTCCCGCCGAGGACATTCCTAAGATCCAGGCCCGGATGCTCGGGCTCTACGGGAGCGAGGACCCGGGGATCACGCAAACGGTCCCGGCCTTCGCCGAAGCGATGAAGGCAGCGGGGAAACAGTTCGAGTATCACGTGTACCCGGGAGCTCGGCACGCGTTCTTCAACGATACGCGGCCCACTCACCATCCCGAGAGCGCTAAAGATGCCTGGAGTCGCGTGACGCGGTTTCTGGCTGACAGTTTCTCCACATAAGTGAAGATCCCCATCGTCAGCGGTCGGCGAGCCGGCACCCGGTCTACTTCGAAGCCGGTGGGATGGGGTCGGGAACCGACGGGGGACCAACCCGCGAGTCCGACCGCCGGCCGACATCGACCGGCCTCGGTCGCCGGAGGATGGAGAAGAACGCCGCGGCCAGCAGCACGAGCGCCATGACATAGAACGCGTCGTGCAGGGCCCCAAGGAATGAGATCGACACGTTCCCGATCAAACCTCGCCCGGCGACAAAGACCTGGAACGCGACGTACCGAGGCACCACGGCGGCGGCGATCGTAATCACGAGAGTGTAGCTCCCAATCGTGCCTAGGTTCGTAAGGGTCCGGAGCAGCCCCGAGACCGAACCATACTGGTCGGGCGGAGCGTCGGCCATTACCGCCTTGTTATTGGACGGCCAAAACAGCGCCCCCCCAATTCCGGTGACGAGGGTGATGAGCGCGATCGCGACGAGCGGCGATCCCACCGCGAGCTGACCGTAGAGGAGAACCCCCGCGATCATGAGCCCGATTCCGCCGGTCGCGAAGCGCCACGCCCCCCAGCGGTCCGCCCACCGTCCGGCGAGGGGAGAGAGCGACGCGGAGAGGACGTAACCAGGCACGAGCAGCAGAGAGGCGTCCAGCGGCGAGAGCCCCCGAACTCCTTGCAGGTACATGATCAGCAGGAAGATCACCGAGAGGTAGCCGAGGCTCTGAAAGAACGCGGCCGCGAGCGAGGTGGAGAGCAGTCGCGACCGAAACAGTGTCAGGTTCAGTGCGGGAAATTTCGTAAGCCGTTCCCATAGGACAAATGGCACGACGAGCAGTCCCCCGACGATCATCTCGGTCAAATTCCACGCATCGGCGCCGTACGAGGCGAGATCCACCGCACCGTAGGCGATGAACGACAGCACGGCTCCCAGGAGGGTCATCCCGACGAGGTCAAGGCGGACCCGACTTCGGAGGCTCGGAGACAAATACCGCAGGCCGAGCGCTACGGCCACAACGCCGATCGGGATGTTGATGAAGAAGATGTATCGCCAGCCGACGAACGTCGTCAGGACTCCGCCGAGGGCGATCCCGAGGACGGCGCCCACGCTCCACCCCATAGAAGTGAATCCGAACGCGCGGCCCCGCGCGGCCGCCGGAAAGTGTTCGGAGATGAGCGCCGTTCCCGTGGCGATCAGGAACGCTCCCCCAATGGCCTGCAGGGCCCGGAACGCTACCAGGTCGGTCGCCGACGCCGCGAACCCGCACAGGGCCGAGCCAACCGTGAACACGACGAACCCGAAGTTGTAGGCTCGGTTCCGCCCAATCATGTCCCCGATGCGTCCGAACTGGGTCGTCAGGACCGAGGTCAGGAGAAGATAGATCAGGATTACCCAGATGATCGCGGCCAGCCCGGCGTGGAGGTCTCCCGCAATCGTCGGGAAGGCGAGCAGGACGATGGTGGTGTCCACTGAGGCCATCAGCGTTCCCAAGATGACGATGAACAGAATCCATCGAGGAGACGACGAAGCCATGGTTTTCCGCTATGCCTGGAGCTCGGCCGGGAGAGAGACCGGCGCCCGCAGCCACGGGCCGCAGTCTGGATTCGGTGAAGAGGTTTCCCTTCGGTGGTCGCTGAGCTCCCCGATCATCGCAAGGACGCTCGTCCTCGGTCCTCGAATGCGGGGACTATCTCTCTTTCGGTCCACCACCCCCAGGTTCGGGAGGCCACGGCCCTACGGGTTGTGAACTGCCTGGGGCGCGGTTCCGACCCGAACGGAAACATCGCTCGCGGACCTGCCGGAAAAAAGGTCGTAGACCCGCACCAGATGCTCCTGGGCTAGCAAAGCGGCATAGACTACTCCCAGCTGGATTCCACCGAGGTACCAGCTATTCCCGAGGAGCGCGTTCGCGGCGCCTCCGCCCCAGTGAGCCGCTAGGCTCAGCCCCGCCGTCGCCGCAGCGGTGGTGGAACAACAGGCGCCCAATGTGACGAGCGCGATCATGGCCGGCGTGAGCCCGATCGCGGACCGGGCCATGGTGGAGGCGAGCAGTCCGGCCTTGCGGTCTCGGAGCAGGCGCGCTACCAGCAGAACCGCCAGCGCCATTCCGAGTCCTACCCCCGCGGCGGTGAGTGTCATCAGGATCGAGGAGATCATGGGAAGGTCGACCTGGAAGTACGGGCCGCCTGCCAGAATCGCAGGGTAGGTTCCGGGGACGCCCGGCCCTTTAGGTAGGACGTAGAAGAAGATCGGGATGTTCAGCGGGTGGGCCGGAATGTACAGCATCCCGCTGTAGAGCATCGCGCCCAGCGCGTACCCAAGCCCAATCCCCCCGACCAGCAGGCGGTACCTCCGACCCATCAATGAAGACCGGGTCCACTGAAGGGCCAATAGCGATCCGACCCGCGAGCCCCACAGGGACGGCATTAACGCAAGGCGAGCAGCATTTCTCGCCCTTATACAGGGGGAGTTAGAACTCCGAGAAAGGACCGGGCCACCGGGCTCTTCTCGCGACCGCCGAGGGATTCGTACTAACAGTACTCGTAAGAAAGACGCCGCAGGTCCAGCTCCCATGTCCGGTCAGCCCGTGGCACCACCGGACGACTCTCGAGTCAAGTACCGGGAGATGCGCCGGGACATCGGTCCCCCGGGAACTCCTGGAAGTCCTCCGCGTCGAGGAGTCCTCCCCTACATTGTGCTCGCAGTGGTCACGTTCTTCATCTCGTGGTTCGTCTTCGCCACCGTTACCGGCATTCCGGTGGGGCTCGTCTCCGCCCCCTCGCACTCGACGTCGGGAGCCGCCTCGAAGGGGGTGATCCTGACGATCGACAATCCTTTCGACACGGCCAATAACAACACGGCGGACCAGTACGCCCCTGCCAACTTCACCGTGCCGGCGCACACCTTGCTCGAGTTCACGATCATCAATTATGATACGGGAATGAACCCGGTCACTCCCGTCCAGACGATGGTCAACGGGACGCTCGGGAACTGCATTTACCTCAACTCCACCCCCACGGCGCTCGGGCCCTGCGTGCACTCCATCCCCGCCGGCTTCGTGGCGCACACGTTCTCGTTCGTGGGCGGTCCCTACGCGGGATTCAACGTGCCGATGCCCTCCGCCAACGACTCGCCGGAAGGGGGCATCGGCGCCAGCGTGACCTTCTTCGCATACTTCAACGACACTGGCACGTTCACCTGGAACTGCCTCGCGCCGTGCGATCCGTGGTCGATGGCGCACTTCGGATTCATGGAAGGAAACATGACCGTCGTCGCCCCTAGTCCATGAAACGCCGGTGCGCGCAATGCCGGCCGCTGCTCCCGGCACTCCTACTCTGGGGGCTCCTGGTCAGTCTCTGCTCGCCGGCGCTCTTCGGGGTGATGGCCGGGGTTTCACCCTCCCCCGAAAGGGGTCCGACGCTCTCTCTGAGCACCTCTTCCCCGCCGGCCGGCAACGGCTCCGGCGGCGACCCGTCCGGGTCCAATCCCGATAATCTCTGCCCCACGTCGGGGCCGTCCATTCTCGGCGTCCAGTGGAATTGTGTCGCCATCCTCAATCTGACCGAGGTCGGGTTCCTCCTGGCAGGAATCGGAATCGTCGCCTACGTGTTCAAGGACTCCGACCGAGCGGAACTGCCCGGCGAGGCCCGGGAAGTGCCGGTCACTGCCGAAGAGGAGGAGGAGTACCAGGAGGACCGGAAGCTCGGACGAGCGTATCACGCGCCCGAGGCCCCGACGGTGGAGGAGGGAGAATGATGGAACTCGGGGGCGGGCCGTTCGGAAATTCGGACTGCGCGCTGTGTCCCTCGGCTCACCCTTCCTTCTTTCGACTCCCGCAACGGGAGGCGACGCGGTTCCCGCCGGGGATCGTGCGCCGGCTGGACGCCATTCCCGCCCCCAGTTCTGAGGAGGTGGACGAGGCCAAGCGCAGCACGCTCAAGCTGGCACTGATCGGGGGGATGCTCGCCCTGGGAACCGCGGGGGTGGCCAGCTTCCTTCGATTCGCCGTCCCTCCTCCTGCGGGGTCCGCGACGTACCCGAGGGTCCAGCTCCTTTACTCGGACGGGACCCCCGTACTCGCCTCCACCTATCGCTATCCTCCGACCTCCACGGACCTGATCGTGTTCAACTATCCATTGGATAACGAACCCAACATCCTGCTGAACCTACCGACGTCGGCTCCAGGAGGGATTGGCCCCACCCAGTCGTTGGTCGCGTTCTCGGCGGTCTGCCAGCACCTGGGCTGCATCCCGCCGTTCATTTCGTACTATCCCCCGGGCGCCTGTGGCACCTTCAACAACGGCGCCGCGTTCATCCATTGCGTCTGCCACGGCTCCACATACAACCCTGCGGTGTCGGCGCCGGGAGGCGGGGCCGCGATCATCACGGGTCCGACCATGTCGCCGCTTCCCCAGGTCGTTCTCCTGTGGGACCAGACCACCGACCAGGTGTTCGCCTCGGACGTGATCGGTCCTCCGGTGAAGGGGCACACCTCGACCCTCATCGGGGGGAACGTCGTCTTCAATCCGGTCACGTGCGAAGCTCCGCAGGTGCCGACCCAGCAGTGCCCGGTCTAGCGGAGGGACTCGATGGCGCAAACCGAAGGGGGGACGATTCACCCGGTGCCGCCGACGCTGGGCCCGGTTTCGTCGCTCTACAATCGCTCCTTGAATTCCCTCTGGAACTTCCTCGAGAGCCGAACCCACATTTCCAAGTGGCCGTATCGTCCCCAGCCGGAATTCAGTTTCAACCCGTCGTATTGGACCGGCGCCTTCGTCGCGGTCGGGTTCATGCTCCAGGTTCTCACCGGACTGCTCCTCCTGTTCTACTACGACCCGTCGACCGCGTCCATCACGACGGGCGGCTTGCCCCAGGCGTGGACGTCGACACTGTACATCATCCAAACGGCCCCGTTCGGCTGGTTGCTGCTCTCCAGCCACCTGTACGGCGCGTATGCGGTGATCATGCTCGCGTTTGTCCACTTCTTCCGTGGATTCTACACCGGGGTGTACAAACGGCCCCGGGAGGTTTCGTGGATGCTGGGGACGATTCTACTGTTCCTGATGCTCGGGATGGGATTCACGGGCTATCTCCTTCCCTACACCGCACTGTCGGTCGGCGCTACGGACGTGGGGCTTGCGCTGGTCCACTCCGTCCCGGTCATCGGCCCGATCTCGTACCCGCTCATCCAAGGTAACGGGACGTTCCAGGGACTTCTCTCGCGGATGTTCGCCCTGCACGTCGTGCTCATCCCGGTCGCACTCCTGACCCTCTTGTACGTTCACGTGACCTTGTTCGAATCCCATGGGATCGGGCCCCGGGCGAGCAGCGACCCTCAAGCGAAACGGGTGCTGACCGCCTCCGATGACCGGAAGCTCGGCAGCTGGTTTCCCAGGGTCTTCCTCTACATGCTCAAGTGGGGGTTCGTCTACGTTGGCTGCCTCCTGCTCATCGCGTCGGCGTTCCTAGTCAAGCTTCCGCCAGCGTTCGGCGCCCCCGGCCAGGGAGGGGCATCACCTGAGCCGGACTGGTACTTCCTCTGGCTCTACAAGGTCGCCGACTTCCAGTACGTCACGCCGACCGTCGCGGTGCTCCTGGTCGGCCTGCTCGCGGTGTTCATCCTGTTCATCCCCTGGATCGAGACCGTGGTCGGCCGCGCCAGTCGCCGGTTGAAGAACCCCCGAACCCATCCTCGCGACCGGCCGGTGGTTCTCTTCACGGCGACCTACCTTCTCTCGTTCTTCGGCCTGATGACCATCTGGGGCGGGGTCATGCCGGGAGTGACGATCCCCCTCTCGATGTACGTGTCCTATCTCGGGACGCTCGCCGTGGTGGAAGGTCTGGTCATCGGGTTCCTATATCTCCGCTACCGGCGCACATATCGGGCGCGCTTAGCGGTGGCCCCAGTCGCGGGACAAATGCCCACTTCGCCCGCCGCAGCACCCAAGACGCTCCCACCCGTTGCGTCGGCCCGGCCGGCCCTGTCTTCGAGCGATTTCTGGGATGGTTCCTCGGCGCTGGTCGTGATGACTTTGGCCGGGCTGCTCGTCCCGCTGGGATTCATCCTCGATCAGCGCTCGTACGTAGGCGCCGGAAATGAGCAGGCGTTCGGCCTCGCGACGGCGGTCATGGCGCTCGCGCTCGCCGGCATGGTTCAGATCCTCGAGCGCACTCTATTCCGCCGCGTCGCGGTTAAGAACGTGCCATCGCCTTCGCGCGACGAGAACGAGTGAGCCGCCAGCCGCAGGGGAATGCCGACCGGCCCCTCCTTGTGGTTCACTCCGCGGCCGCCTCCACCCGTTCGCCCCCACCCGCCCGGGCCCCCGAGAGCCCAACTCCCTCGCTTGCTTCCTGAGCGTACCGCCGGCCCGGTCAATCCGGACTGACTGTCACTTAATGGGCCGTCCCGGGGCTTACAGACCGGGGTGGGGGCCACGATAGAGATTCGCTTCCATGGGCGTGGCGGCCAGGGCGCCGTCGTCGCTTCCGAGCTACTCGCTCAGGCGGCGTTCTTGGATGGCAAGAGGCCCCAAAGCTTCCCCTTCTTCGGCGTCGAGCGACGCGGGGCCCCGGTCACCGCGTACACCCGGATCGACGACCACCCGCTCGGCATCCGCACGTCGATCACGACCCCCGACATCGTCGTCGTGCTGGAGCCGAGCCTTCTCCGGACGCAGCCGGTCACCGACGGACTCAAGGAGGACGGACTCCTGCTGGTCAATACTCGGAACCCGGCTCAGGAGCTGATGATCCCGGTGCCGGCCCGTCGTGCGGTGGTCGACGCCAACCAGATCGCCGTCGCCCATGGACTGGGCAGTTTGACGATGCCGATCGTGAACACTGCGGTCTTGGGGGCGCTGGTGGCTGCCTCGGGGGTCGTGTCGATGACCGCCCTCGACCAAGCCATCGAGGAGTTCGTGCCGGCTCGGCAGGCGGAAAACCGAGCCGCTGCCGAAGACGGATATCACGCTGTACGAATGGTGGAGGCAAACATGCCCTTCACCCCACCGGTCCCTCGGGCCGTGGGCCCCACCCCGCAGTTGCCCGAGGGACCGATGGCCACCCTGTCGAGCGAGCTCATCCACACTGCGGCTTGGCGGACCCTGCGGCCGGTCGTCCATCTTGAGCACTGCACGCGGTGCAACTTCTGCTGGAAGTTCTGCCCGGACGACGCGTTCCAGTTCGACGAGAAGGGCTACCCCGTGGTCCGGTACGAGTACTGCAAGGGGTGCGGAATCTGCGTGGTCGAGTGCCCGCCGCGCGTGATCGAGATGGTGGAGGAGGTATAGGAGGGTTGGATGACGCTGATGGTGATGTCCGGGAATTCCGCTCAGGCCTACGCGGCGTGCCGGGCCCGCGTCCAAGTAATCGCTGCTTATCCGATCACCCCCCAAACATCGATCGTCGAGGAGTTGGCGGACTTCGTCGCCGCCGGCACGCTCCCCGCTCAGTTCGTTAAGGTGGAGTCTGAGCACAGCGCCCTGCAGGTCTGCATCAGCGCCTCGGCGCTCGGGGCGCGCACGTACACCGCCACGTCGAGCCAGGGACTGCTGCTGATGCACGAGCTCCTGCATTGGGCGGCTGGGATGCGGACCCCAATCGTCATGGGCGTCGTGAACCGGTCCGTCGCTCCGCCCTGGTCCCTGGGAGCAGACCACGCGGACACCATGTCCCAGCGGGACACGGGTTGGATCCAGTTCTATGCGGAGAGCAACCAGGAGGTCCTGGACACGGTGCTCCAGGCCTACCGTCTCGCCGAGGATCCGGCGATCCGCCTGCCCGTCATGGTCACCGAGGACGCGTTCTTTCTCTCACACACCGTCGAGCCGGTCGAGGTCCCCGACCCTTCGTTGGTGGACTCCTTCCTGCCGGCTCGCGACGCCCGGGCGGTCCTCGTGCCGGGCGTGCCCGCCCGACTCGGATCGTTCACCGGGCCGAAGGAGTACGTCGAGTTCCGCCGCGAGGTCGCGAAGGCGATGGAACGGGTGCCCGAGGCATTCCACCGGATCGAGCAGCATTACCAATCGCTCACGGGGCGCTCCCACGGGGGAGCAGTATCCCACTACCGCACCGGCGACGCGGACGCGGTGCTGGTCACAATGGGCACGATGACCACGACCGCCCGAACGGTTGTCGATGAGATGCGCGCCGAGGGAAACAAGGTCGGACTCGCTAAGCTGCGGTTGTTCCGACCGTTCCCGGCAGAGGAGTTCCGGGAATTGGCCCGACGGACCGATCGCATCGGAGTGGTGGACCGGTCCTTCACGTTCGGCGCGGCCGGTCCGGCCGCGACGGAGGTGGCGGCCGCCCTCTACCGCAGTTCCCATCACCCGGTGTTGTCCAGTTTCCTAGTGGGAATCGGAGGGAGGGAAGTGACGCCGAACCACATTCGCGAGATGTTCGGTCGGTTGCTCGCCGGAAAAGGTCCGGAAACCCGCTGGATGGACCTTCCGCCCCCGGCCGAGGAGGTGGCCCATGGTTAAACTCACGATTCCGGCCCCGGAGCTGATGTACTCGGGCCACTCCGCCTGTCCGGGGTGCGCCCCTGCCCTCGCGATGCGGCTCATGCTGAAGGGCCTGGGCCCCCGGACGATCGTGTCGGTGCCGGCCTGCTGCTGGACGGTCGTTGCCACGCCCTACCCCACGACCGCGTTAGGTGTCGCGATGCTGGACAACCCGATTGAGTCAACCGGCGCGTCGATCTCGGGCCTCCGCGCCGCGGCCGACGCCTTGGGGCTTACTGACGTGCATATACTCGGATTCGCCGGGGACGGCGGAACGGCCGATATCGGCCTCCAGGCCCTGAGCGGTATGCTCGAGCGTCGCACCAACGCGATCTACGCGATGTACGACAACGAAGCGTACATGAACACGGGGGTTCAGCGCAGCGGGGCGACCCCGCTTGGGGCCTGGACCACCACGACCCCCGTCGGGGACGGGGCGCGCGGGAAGGCGGAGCCGAAGAAGGACGTCATGGGAATCGTCCTCGCGCACCGGCCGGTCTACGCGGCCACGGTGAACCCGAGCTTTCCGGAAGATTTCGTCCGAAAGGTGGAGAAAGCGGCGGCCCTGCGCGGCCCCCGGTTCTTCCACATCTTCACCCCCTGCCCACCCGGCTGGCGGTACCCGTCGGACCAGACGATCGAGATCGGAAGGAAAGCGACGGACTGCGGCATCTTTCCGCTCTATGAAGTCGAGGAGGGCCGCTATCACGTGACCCGGAAAGGAGGATCGCTTCGACCGGTGACCGAGTATTTCCAGGCGCAGGGACGGTTCTCGCATCTCGTTCCGGAGGACCTGGCTCGGGTGCAGGCGCAGGTCAACGCGGACTGGCAGCGTCTGCTCCGTCTTGAGAGCGGCACGTGAGGTTCCGGCGATGGGGCCGGGCCGTCCCGCACCCACCCAGCCAGTGGGAGCAGCGAGGGGCTATTATCCGGTAAGCCTCTGTCTCGCCCGGCCCCCCGATCCGGGGAGGGCGTGGAGGGCTCGATGACGGCGGCGAGTCCGGCGGCCGGAGACCGATTCCTTCTCGACCGGAGAGATTTCTCCGCGTTCCTCACCTCGATTCGTACGGCGGGTTACCGGATCGTCGGGCCGACGGTGCGTGACGGGGCGATCGTCTACGGCGACATCCAGGCCGAGTCCGACTTGCCGATCGGGTGGACCGAACGCCAGGACGCCGGCAGGTACCGTCTCGAGCGCCGGTCCGACCAGGCGCTCTTCGGTTACGTGGTCGGGCCGCACAGCTGGAAGAAGTACCTCTTTCCGTCGCATGAGCGGCTCTGGACAGCGACCCGGGACGGCCCCACGTTCGCGGTGATATCCGAGCCATCGGATCCGACGCCGCTGGCGTTCCTCGGGGTGCGGGCCTGCGAGCTCGCGGCCCTGAAGATCACGGACAAGGTGTTCATGGGAGGAATCCCCGACCCGAGCTACAGTGCCCGGCGAACTCGGGTCCTCCGCGTCGCCGTCCAATGTGGCCAAGCCGGCGGCACCTGTTTCTGCGTTTCCATGGGAACCGGCCCAGGCGTCACAAGCGATTACGACCTGTCGCTCACTGAAATCCTCACAGAAGGCCGGCACGAGTTCCTCGTCGCCGTAGGCACGGAGGCCGGGGGATCGGTTTTGAGGTCGGTTCCGCTGCGTCCCCCGACAGACGAGGCGGACCGGACGGTCACTGCCATCGTGGCCCACACCGCCTCCTCGATGGGCCGGTCGATGGATCCCACGGGGCTCCGCGACCTCCTCCTCTCGAATCCGGACCATCCTCGGTGGGAGCGAGTGGCCAAGCGCTGTCTTTCCTGCACGAACTGCACGATGGCCTGTCCCACCTGTTTCTGTCACACCACCGAGGAGGTTCCCAGCCTCGATGCGGAGAAGACCGAACGGTGGCGACGCTGGGATTCCTGTTTCAACCTCGAGTTCACGAAGCTCCATGCCACGCCGGTCCGCGCCAGTTCGTCCTCCCGGTACCGCCAGTGGCTCACGCACAAGCTGGGGAGCTGGCACGACCAGTTCGGGACCTCCGGGTGCGTCGGCTGTGGCCGGTGCATCACGTGGTGCCCGGTCGCCATCGACATCACCGAGGAAGTCGCCGCGCTGCGGGTGCCTCCACCGGCTCCCACGCCGGGAGGCGGACATTGATGAGCGGCGATCCGCATGGCCGCCCGGAACCGGAGGCCCCGCTCCGAGTGGCGGATCATCCGTTCTTCATCGGTCTGGATCCCCAACTCACGCGGGAAGCGTCCCGGCTCGCCAAGGAGCGGCGATTCGACACGGGCGAGATGCTCGTCCGCGACGGCGACCCGGCCCACTGGTTCTATCTCGTATTTCATGGCAAGGTTGCGCTCGAGGTTGCCACTGCGGAGAAGCCCCACCTCACGATTCAGACCGTCGGGCCCGGGGAGGTCCTGGGGTGGTCGTGGCTGGTCCCTCCGTACCTGTGGCGGTTCGACGCCCGGGCGCTGAAACCGACGCAAGTGCTCGCAATCGATGGAACCGAGTTCCGTCAGACCCTCGCGAACCATCCGGAGCAGGGCTACCGGTTCCTCGTGCGGCTCCTGCCAATCCTTGCGCAGCGTTTGGAGAACACCCAGATCCAGTTGTTGGACATCCATGGCCTCTGATGTCCCTTCTCCGTCGCCCGCGCCCTCGTCCCATCCGCTCGCGCCGGCACCGTACTTCGTGCGGCGCCAGACGGCGGAAACCGGGGACACGAACACCCTTGTCCTCGCTCCGATGGATGGCGGGCCGGTCCCTCCGGCCCTCCCGGGGCAATTCAACATGCTCTACGTGTTCGGGGTCGGCGAAGCGGCGATCTCGCTGAGCGGTGACCCGACGGACTCCACCCAGGTCGTGCACACGGTCCGCAATGCGGGACGGATCACCGCGGCGCTCGCCCAATTGCCGCCGGGCAAGGCCGTGGGAGTCCGGGGCCCTTACGGTCGCGGGTGGCCCGTCGACGCTGCCGCGGGCCGAGACGTCGTCCTGATGGCAGGGGGTCTCGGGCTACCGCCCTTGCGCCCGGTCCTGTACCATTTCCTGTCTCATCGCGCGCAGTACGGACGCATCGAGGTGGTCTACGGGGCGCGGACGCCGAAGGACCTGGTCTATTACGACCAGATTCAGGAGTGGCGACAGCGGTCCGACCTCCGGTTCCAGGTCACGGTCGATGCGGCGGACCGGAGCTGGTACGGGGACGTTGGGCTCGTGACGGCCCGGATTCCGGACGTGCGATTTGAGCCCGGCAACACGATCGCCTTCCTCTGCGGCCCGGAGATCATGATGAAGTACGCCGCGCGGGACCTCGAGGCGCGCGGGATCCCCCGGTCCTCCATCTGGATCTCGATGGAGCGCAATATGAAGTGCGCCGTGGGCATTTGCGGACACTGCCAGTTCGGTCCCGAGTTCGTCTGCCGGGACGGCCCGGTCTTCCGGTACGACGTCGTGCGCGACTGGCTGGCCGCGAGGGAGATCTGAAGCCGATGGTGCCTCGCCCCCGGTTGGCGGTCTGGAAGTTCGCCTCCTGCGACGGCTGCCAGCTGACGATGCTCGATTGCGAGGACGAGTTGCTCGCGGTCGCCAACGCGGTCGAGATTGCGAACTTCCGCGAGGCCTCTTCGGCGGTCGTCGAAGGCCCGTACGACCTCTCGCTGGTCGAGGGCTCGATCACGACGCCCGAGGACGCCGCGCGCATCCGGGAGGTCCGGGCCCAGTCCCGCACGCTCGTCACGATCGGCGCTTGCGCCACGGCCGGGGGGATTCAGGCGCTCCGCAACTTCGGCAACGTGGAGGAGTTCCAGCGCGTCGTGTACGCGCGGCCGGACTTCATCGCGACGCTCGCCGCGTCAACGGCGATCCGCGACCACGTCGCCGTCGATTTCGAACTCCGCGGCTGCCCGATCAACAAGGCGCAGCTCCTCGAGGTCGTGTCGGCCTTCCTCACCCGTCGGGCACCGAACGTGCCCACGGAGAGCGTCTGCGTCGAGTGCAAGCGCCGCGGGAACGTCTGCGTAGTGGTGGCCCGGGGAACTCCCTGCCTCGGTCCGGTAACCCAGACCGGCTGCGGCGCCATTTGCCCGGCCTACCACCGCGGATGCTACGGCTGCTTTGGACCGATGGACTCCCCGAACACGGCCTCCCTGATCCGGAACCTGGGGTACCTTGGCATGGCTCCCGACGCGGTGCGACGAGTGTTCCGGACCTACAACGCCGACGCGCCGGCATTCCGGGCCGCCGGCGATTCGGTGGGAGGAGAGGGAGCCGGCGGATGACCGAGCGCACGATTGCGGTGGACTACTTGACCCGCGTAGAAGGCGAGGGCTCGCTCCACGTTAAGCTCGAGGACGGACGGGTCGAGCACGTCGAGCTCCGAATCTTCGAGCCGCCCCGGTTCTTCGAGGCGTTCTTACGGGGTCGGATGTACACCGAGGCGCCGGACATTACGGCACGGATCTGCGGCATCTGCCCGGTGGCGTACCAGATGAGCGCCGTCCACGCGATGGAGCAGGCCTACGGCATCTCGGTCGGAGGCGCGCTGCGAGAGCTGCGTCGGCTGTTCTACTGTGGCGAGTGGATCGAGAGCCATGCGCTGCACGTGTACCTGCTGCACACCCCGGATTTCCTGGGATACCCGGACGCGGTCCGGATGGCCAAGGACGACCCGGAGACCGTGAAACGAGGCCTTGCCCTCAAGAAAGCCGGCAATGCCGTCATGCAGATGCTGGGCGGCCGGGAGATCCACCCCATCAATGTGCGCGTAGGCGGTTTCTATCGCGTGCCGAGCCGGGAGGAACTGGAAAGCCTGCGGCCGACGCTCGAGTCCGCGCTCGAAATCGCCGAGGAGACGGTCCACTTCGCCGCCGGCCTGCCTTTCCCCGACGCGGAGGAGGACTACGAGTTCGTCGCGCTTCAGCATCCGGAAGAATATGCGATGAACGAGGGGGAGATCGTCTCGAGCCGAGGAGTTCGGGTGTCGGCCAGCCGGTTCGACGAGGCCTTTGAGCGGGCGCCGGTGGCCTACACGCATGCCCTCCAATCGGTCCGCAAGGGAGGCACTCCCTACCTCGTAGGAGCGCTCGCCCGGTACGCGCTGAATGGCTCGCAGCTCTCTCCCCGGGCGAAGTCGATCGCTCGCGAGGTGGGCTTGGAACCGGTGGTCCGGAACCCGTTCCGGAGCATCCTCGTGCGGAGCATCGAGATGGTCTACGCCTGCGAAGAGGCGCTGCGCCTCCTCTCCGTGTACCGCCCTCCCGAAACCGCGTGGGTCGAACCGACCGGCGAGTTCCACGGCGGCGTAGGAGCCGCCGCCACCGAGGCCCCCCGGGGCCTCTTGTTCCACCGGTACCAGCTCGCTTCCGACGGCCGGATCGAGGCTGCAGAGATCATCGCGCCGACGGCGCAGAACCAGAAGCGCATCGAAGAGGACGTGCGGCACGTCGTCGAGCGTTCGCTGGCGCTGGACGATGCCCACCTCACCGCCCTGTGTGAGCGAGCTATCCGGAACCATGACCCGTGCATCTCCTGCGCCACCCATTTCCTGAAGCTGGAGGTGGAGCGCGCATGACCGAGGTCCCATCGGAACGCAGCGGGTCCGGCACCCCCCTGGTGATCGGAGTCGGGAACGAGGTCCGCGGCGACGATGCCGCCGGGCTCCAGGTGACGCGCGAGCTCCGGCCGCTGGTCGGCGATCGTGCCCGGGTCGTTGACTGTTCCGGCAGCGCGACCGAACTCCTCGATCTCTGGGAAGGACAGGCCCGCGTCTACCTCGTCGATGCGGTACGATCCGGTGGCGCGCCCGGAACCTGGTGTCGAGTCTTGGTGCGCGACCAACCTCTTCCGTCATCGCTGGCCGGCACGTCGACCCATGGGCTCTCGATCGCCTCGGCGGTCGCCCTGGGTCAAACCCTCGGAAGAATGCCGGGCCAGCTGGTGGTGTTCGGGATCGAAGCGGTCCAGTTCGACCCGGGGGCGGACCTCTCTCCGGAGGTACGCGGAGGCGTCCGGGAAGTTACGCAGGCGCTGGCGGAGGAACTCGGGCGGCCCACCCCTGCTACGACCTCGCGCGAGCGGCGGTAGGCGATGCACGAAGAAGCGATGCTGCAGGACCTCCGGCGCAAGCTCGTCGAGGTGACGGCCCGAGAGGCAGCCCCTCGAGTGGTCCGTGTTCGCCTCTGGCTCGGCGCGTTGTCCCATGTTTCAGAGGAGCAGCTGCGTCGGGAGTGGCCCCGGATCGTGGACGGCACGCCCGCCGAATCCGCCGCCCTCGACCTGACCACATCGCGGGACTTCGAGGACCCTCGAGCCCAGGGGCTGGTTCTGGTGAGCCTCGACGTGGAGGAGAGCGGAAGTACGAATGAACGCTAAAGCGGGGGACCCGCGAGGAGAGGCTCGACGATGTGCCTAGCGATTCCCGGCCGCATCGTGTCGGTCGATGCAAGCGATCCGGTCGCACCGATCGCCCAGGTGGACTTCGAAGGCCAACTCAAGACGGTGAGCCTGCTCTACGTGCCCGAAGTGGCCGTGGACGACTACGTGATTGTCCAATCCGGATTTGCCATCCGGCGGGTCGACAAGGCGGAGGCCCTCGAGGCGCTGACTCTGGCGCGCGAGACGACCATCGATGGAGCCCGTCGGACCGCGACCATGTTAGGCTCTCCGATGGCGGGCGAGGGTACCTGACATGGCGACTGACGGGACCGCCGCCTCCCCGTATCGGGCCGTGGGGTTGCTCCTGGTATTGATGACGGCCGTCATCAGTGGCCTCTCCACCTTCGTCAACGCCTACGCCGTTCACGGGACGAGCTCCGACGCCTTCGTCACCGTGCGGAACCTCGCGGTAGCGGGATTGATTCTCCCGCTCGGGCTGTTGGCCCGTCGCACGCTCACCCAGCCGCTCCGTCGTGTCGATTGGGTCCGTCTGGTGGTGATCGGCTTCATCGGAGGCGCCGTTCCCTTCCTGCTGTTCTTCCACGGACTCGCGCTGGCGACGGCGGCGGGCGGGGGGCTCACCGCCTCTTTCCTGTACCGAACCCTCTTCCTGATGGCCACCGTGTTCGGCGTGGTGTACCTGAAGGAGCATTTCCATCCCCGGGTGGCCGTGGCCGCCGGTCTTCTCCTGGGAGGGAACTACCTCCTTCTCTCCCTGACCACCCCGATATGGACCGATGGGACATACTACGTCCTGGCCGCGACGGTGTTGTGGGCAGTCGAGTACACGGTCTCCAAGCGCGCGTTGCGGGACCTTCCGTCAGGGATCGTCGCCTTGGGTAGGATGGGGATCGGCGCGGGCTTTCTGGTCGGGTACCTTGCTCTCACGATGCAGTTCGGCGCTGTCGGCGCACTGACCGGAGGGCAGTGGACCTGGGTGCTGATCAGCGCAGTACTGCTCGCCGCCTTTGTCGGCACATGGTACGCGGGACTGAAACGGGTCGACCTCGGCGTCGCTACCTCGGTGCTCGTGCTGGGCTTCCCGGTCACCTGGGTGCTGTCGGTTCTCGTGGCCGGCCGTTCGTTCACGCTCACGCAGGCCGCCGGTGCGGCGGCCGTTGTCGGCGGGGTCGTCGTCGTGGTGGGCTTCACCCTGCTCCGACAGACGTGGACGGTCGTGGCCCGCCGGGTGCGGACGGGCCTGAGGACGCCCGCATAAGATGGACGGCGTCGCGCTTTGCGCCCGCTTCAGCATCGCAACGAACCGGCTCCAGTTCTGCGGACCCTCGGACGCTGAGCCGGCCCTCTATCGTGCAATCACGGCGGGAGAGGGGCGCGCGGAGGCTCGCCAGCACCTCAGCCGGTTCGAGGCGCTCATGCCCTACCTTGAGGCAATCGGTCGCAAGCACGGGCTCGACCCGTTTGACCGCCAGGTCGTGGAAGCTTACTGGATAGGAAATTCTCTACTGGATTCGATGAACGCCGCCGATTTCCACCTCCTGCTGGAAGCCCTGGCACAGCGCGGGCTTCCCCGGTCCCTTGCCCGACGGCTCGAGGAGCATCTTCCGGCGCGGCCTCTCTTCCACCACGCATTCCACGTGAGCTTCGTTGGCGTCGGCAACGTCACGGGTCACGTGGAGACGACCCTTCGGAACATGGAGGCTTGTCGCCCGGCGTGGGGAACGGTTCGCGCGCGTGACGGAGCGAAACTGACCGTTGAGCGATCCACCTGGGCGGTGCGAAACGGACAGCTCCTAGCCGGACCGCCGAAATGGGTTGAAGTCTCGTACGATTCCCGCGTGGTCCCCGAGGCCGGCGTCGGGACGACGGTCGCGCTGCATTGGGACTGGCCCGCCCTTCAGCTCGACAGCGCGCAACGCTCCGCCCTCGAAGAGTATTCACGTCGTTCGGTCGAGTCCGCGAACGAAGCGCTATCCGGACTCCACGCGTTATCGTGACCGCCGACGAGTCTACGCCTGCCGAGTGCCCCGGTCCGGGGAGGAACTAAATATGTCGGCCTCCTCGCTCGCCCCGCAGCGGGGTAGGGTAGTCAGGAAAACGGCCGACGAACGCCGGCCGTCCTGAAATCCCGACGGGCTCATAACCCGTAGATCCATGGTTCAAATCCATGCCCCGCTATCCGACCGCCCTTGGTGTTGCTCCCCTGGGCTGGGCGGTCGAGAGCTCTTGAAACGAACCGCGTGAGCCGACTGGAACGGTGGGGGAAGGAAGGTCCGTCCGGCTCCGACGGGTGCGGAGCCCGTTCAGCTCGCTCCCAAATGGCACGTGCACGTTTACGACTGGCCTTCCGGCGGACCGACGAGGTCCTCGTAGTTGGGGTACGCTGGCGTCCATTGTGTAGCCGCGATGCGCGCCCGTATCTCCTCTTCTGTCACGAAAGCGGCGTGGCCGGTCCGCCGTGCCTCGAGACCGACAGCGAGGGCGATCTCCACCGCCAGTGCGCGCAGCGCGGGGATCGGCGGAAGCAGGGGCGCTTCCGGGTTATGGCGCGCGGGGGAATGCTCGGCCAACGCGCGGGCGGCCGTGAGGATCATTCCGTCTGTGATGCGGCGAGCACCGCTCGCCACCGCCCCGAGCCCGAGCGCGGGAAAGATGTACACATTGTTGCACTGGGCGATGGGGACCGAACGTCCTCCGAACTCGACCGGGGCGAACGGCGACCCGGTCGCGATGACCGCCTTTCCGTTTGTCCACTTCAGTAGGTCAGCGGGGACCGCTTCGCACTTCACAGTGGGGTTCGAGAGCGGGAAGATCACTGGTCGCTCGACCGCGGAGGCCATCTCCCGAACCAGCGGCTCGTCGAACGCCCCAGCGAGAGTCGAAAGGCCGATGAGAATCGTAGGTTGGACCGCGCGAATCGTTTCGCTGAGGCTCACCCGGTGCGGGTCGGCCCGTTCCCAGGGGACGACCTCCTCCCAGGCTCTCGCGTAGGGGCGTTGCTCCTCCTTGAGGTCTGACCGGTTGGAGTGCAGCAGCCCACCCCGGTTGATGAGCCAGAACCGGCGGCGCGCGTCGGGTTCCTTGAGCCCGTCCTGGACCATAGCTGTCCGGACCGTATCGGCAACGCCCAGGCCAGCCGACCCGGCACCGAAGATCACGATCCGCTGTTCCCGGAGCGGTTGGCCGGTGACGTACAACGCCGATAGAATCGCTCCGAGTGTCACCGCCCCCGTTCCTTGGATGTCGTCATTGAACGTCAAGACCCGTTCCCGGTACCTTTCGAGGATGGGGCGGGCGTGTTCAGCGCCGAAGTCCTCCCACTGCAACACGGTGCCCGGCAACGCGTGCCGGACCGCTCGAACGAAGTGGTCAATGAACTCGTCATACTCGGCGCCGGTAATGCGCGAGTGGCGCCAGCCCAGATACTCCGGGTCCTGCAACCGGTCCGGGTTGTTCGTGCCGACGTCCAACACGATCGGGAGCGTCCGTTCGGGTCGAATCCCGCCGATGAGCGTGTAGAGCGACAGCTTCCCGATCGGGATGCCGAGTCCCCCGACTCCTTGGTCGCCGATTCCCAGAATCCGCTCCCCGTCGGTGACCACGATGATGTCGACGTCGGGGTTCGGCCGGTGGCGAAGAAGCGTCGGGATCGAGTCGCGTAGCGGGTAGGGCACGAAGAGCCCGCGGGGCCGTCGGTAGATGTGAGAGAATTCTTGGCATCCGAGGGCGACGACCGGGGTGTAGACCACCGGCATCATCTCCTCCATGTGGTCGAGCAGCAGTCGGTAGAACAGCACCTCGTTCGTGTCCTGGAGCGCCCGCAGGTAGATGTGGCGCTCGAGGTCGTCGGTCTTCCGGCGGAACGCCTCGTAGGCCCGGACGACCTGCTGCTCAAGCGACTCCACCTGCGGAGGCAGAAGGCCGTGCAGACCGAGAGCCGTGCGCTCGTTGTGGGTGAAAGCGGTCCCCTTGTTGAGCAGGGGAGCGTCGAGGAGGTTCGTTCCGCGCAAGCGGGGGAAGGGCGCCGGGGAATCGGAACCGGGAATAGTAGTCGCGCGGACCGGTCGATGAGACATCGCTTCCATGGAAAATGGCGACGGGGTGATGGGGGATGTACGTGCGGTCAAGACGGCTTCACGAGGCTCGGGAACCCTCGATGATGGGGGAGGGAACCGGTCCCGTTGCGGCGGGGCGAATGGTGCGGGGACGCGATCGACATCACCGGGCCCGGTGAACCGGGTGGCAAGTGGCGAGGCCGTTCCCTGTCCCCGTTCACAATGTGAAGTGAAAATGTAGCGCGTTCACATACAGTACGGATAAATTCGAACCTTCCGGTCGACCGTCCGAGGGTGCCAACGTGCCGGTCGCCGACTCTTCGCTCGCCATGCCGGCTCCGGTCAACCTTCCTGCGGCCGCCGACGCCACGCGAGTTTCTCGACGCTGGTTCCATGCGTGGGGACCCGCCTGGCTCGTCATGATCGCGGACGTCGATGCCGCGAGCATTCTCACGGGGGTCGAATCGGGCGTGGCCTACCGGTACGATCTCATCTGGTTCCTGCTGTTGCTGATCGTTCCCCTCTTCTTCGTGCAGGAAGCCGCCGGGCGCATCGGCGCCGTCACCGGGAAGGGGTTGGGAGAGCTGGTTCGGGAGAGACACTCCCGTCGGACGAGCCTGGCGATCGCCCTGCCGGTCGCGGCGGCCGACATCGCCAGCTACATCGCCGAGTACGCCGCGATCGGACTGGCCTTGGGGATCTTCGGTGTGCCACTCTACCTCTCGCTTCCCGCCGCGTTCATCGTACACATCGGCCTGGTCTCCCGCGGTAAGTACGTCTGGGTCGAGCGGGTACTGCTCGGTGTGTCGGCGGTTTTCATCGTTCTCGTCGGCTCGGCACTGATGGTGCGAGGGATTCTCCCCGACAATCCGGTATTTCTTTCGGCCAGTCCGTCGTTCGTCTTCCTGCTCGCGGCCAACGCCGGCGCGGTGGTCATGCCGTTCATGCTGTTCTACCAGTCCTCGGCGACGGCCGAGAAGGTGGGGTCGACCGTCCTCGGGGTCCGCCGGGAGACCCTCATCGGCGCCGTGGTGAGCGAGATTCTGATGGTCGCCTTCGTGATGCTAGGCGCCGGGATGCGGGCGAGCGCCGACCTGTTCACCACGAGCGGTGTGGCGGCGGCTCTCGCGTCGGTCGGCGGATGGCTCCTCCCCTACGCCTTCGCCGCCGGGCTCGTGGCGGCCGCATTTCTGGCGCTCGTAGTGATCTCCCTCGGGAGCGCGTGGGGGGTCGTCGAGGCGCTCGGGCTCCCGCGGGGTCGCGCGTTCTGGATTTACGCAGGGGAGAGTGTTCCCGCCGTCATCATTCCGTTCCTGTATCCGCACCCGCTCGCGCTGGTGCTGCTGCTCATGGTGGCGCTCGTGTTCATTCTGATCGGTCCGGGGGTTCTCGTGGGGGCCTTAGCGTCGGATGAGCGCGTGATGGGGAGGCAAGCTTCTCACGGATTCTGGAAAGCGGCGTACTGGGGGAGCCTTTCCGCCATCGTGCTCTGCGGCGTGATTGCGGTGCTATAGAGCGTGCCCGAACGGGAGTACCCTGCGGCCCGAGGATAACCAGGGAACTCGGGCCTGCGGCCCGAAGCCGCCCGGCCTACGAACCGGAGCTCTTCTTCCGCACCTTCTTCCGGGCCGCCGCCGTCTTCGTCGCGTCGGCCGTCGCCGGTAGGCGCTCAGAGCCTACGGCGATCGGTTCCGGTGCGGCCGGCATCGGAGCCGCTGCCGCGGGGGCCGGTGGAGGGGCGGGGGCCGGTGGAGGTGGGGAGGGCGCGCTGACCGGCGGGGGGGGCGGCGGGGGCGGGGGAGGCGGAGGAGGAGCGGCCATCGGTGCGGGCTTAGCCGCGGGAGCCGGAGCGACCATGGGGGGAGTGGCCGGAGGAGCCGGTGGAGAGGGAGTGGGTGTCACGGCCGGCGCCGGGGCCGGACTCGCGGGGGCCGGAGGAGGCGCAGGGACTGGGCCCGCCCGGAGGTCATGTTCGTGGTGGTGATGCGCCGCAGCCTGGATGACCGTGAACTCTCCGGGATGCCAGGCGGAGGGATTCCGGACCACCGAGAGGTCATGGAGGAACAGCTCCGCGTGGCCGCACTGGCGGCAGACGCGCGCACCGAGGGGCAACTCGCCCCGACTTCGGAGCGAGATCTGGCCTGACCCAATGGTTCCGGACTTGACCTCTGGCGCCCAAACTAGGTCGGAGGACCCGCAATTCGTACATCTCGGAGCCACGTTCTCAGCTTCCCGGCGATCGAACAATAGGGTCCTTGGGGAGATTAAGCATTTGCCGCCGACGACGGCGCAATCACCTTCTACTGGCAGCTGCTTCCCGCCGCGCCGCCATGGATCCGATCAACATCCGACGCGTTACGGTCGCATTGGACGGTTCGCCGTATGCCGACCACGCGCTGAGCTTCGCGATCGATATCGCCAAGCGGTACTCGGCATCGCTGGATGTCCTCGCCGTCGCGCCGATGGTGCCCCTGTACCTCTCATCGACGGAACCGTGGGCCCCGACCGAGATGCCTGAAGGGGAGATCAGGTTCTATCAAGGGCTCGTCGACTCGGGAGTGGCCCGCGCCAAGAGCGAGGGCTTGCCCGAGGTGACTGGTGTGTGCCTCGAGGGCCACGTCGTGGACGAGATCGTGACGTACCTTGAATCGCACCCGACGGACCTGCTGGTACTCGGCTCCCGGGGGTTGTCGACCGCGAAACGCCTCCTGCTGGGAAGCATCTCGGATGCGGTCACCCACCATGTGGGATGCCCGGTGCTGGTCGTCCGGGGGCTCGCCCCCGGGGTCAAGCCTCCGATGGGGCCTATGCCGCCGTCGGCCGGATGACCGACACGCGCGAGGGCGACGGCAGCTTGTGGGAAGCCTTCCGGAGCGCTTCCTTCGCGTCTTCGATGTGCTCCTCGGACGTGTAGACCGTCAAGAGCTGGGCCCCGATCTGGGCGCGCACGGCGTGACCGACGGGTTTGCCGAACGCGCGGCGCATGCCATCCGAGATACGGTCGGCTCCGGCGCCGGTGGCCATCTTGTGCTCTCGCAGAATTTGATGCGGGAAGCGTCGCACTTTGAGATGGTAACCGTTCGGTGCCTGCTTCTCCATCACGCGAACGGCACTGATTCGGGCCGCCTCGAGCGCGATGTCGCGCACCTGCGCTGCCTCATCCACGTGGAGGCTGACCAGTACCGGAAACTCATCCCTCAGGTTACCGGTGTCGAACTGGGTCACGCGGCAGTTCGGGATGCCGCCCATGTACTCCTGCCGGGTGTACACCTGCCCCTCGATCTTCCGGTACATCCGGGCCGGTTTGCGCGTCATGGAGGCCGCGCGGAGCCAGGAGAGTTCTAAAGCGTTTGTCCCCGGACGCCCTCAGTCCCGAGAGCGGGACTCGAGGCCCAAGCGACGAGGCGGCGGGCCGGTCAGGAGCCTGGCACCCCGGTGGGAGATGGGGACTTCCGCCGCCCGGAGTCCGAGCCGGGTCAACTGACGGACTAGAGCGGACCGAGCCGGACCCGTTCGGGCCATGGCGAACAGGCTGCGGCCGAACATGGCCTGGGCAACACGCGTGTCCGGGGAGCGGAGCGCATGCGCGCGTCGCAATACCCGTGAAGGTCCTAACCGCAGAGTGTCCGTGAACCGCTCGGCCTCCTGAAGGAAGCTCGAGAGGGATAGACGATGCCTCAATCGTGTGAGACCGGGGCGGGCGGCCTGCTCGACCCGTCGAAGGAATCGCGGGTCGTGGAGAAGCGCGGGACTGGGCATGGCGGCCCCGGCAACAATCAAAAACACGGCTCCTGAGGCGGGGAAGTGCCGTACGCGCCCCCATAGGGGAACGCCGGGTTGATCCCGGATCTCCAGCCCTCCCTCCAGGATCGCCGAGACGCCTCCTAGTCCTCCTCCTCCGTAGAGATCGGCGAGGTGAGCCACCTCGAGGGCGTGCTGGCGGGAAGCCCCGGTCGCAGACGCGACGGCGAGGGCGGTAGCGAGCGCGCCTGCAGCGCTCATCCCGAATCCCTGACCGATAGGAAGTTCGTGACGGAGCTCGACGCGGAGCTCTCCGGGCCGATGGGCCAGAAGCCGACGAGCGACATCCTCCGAGATCGGCAGTGGGCGAGCGACGTCGGAATGGAGCCGGATCCTGGTGCGAGTCGACGGTCGCCATTCGGCGGAGGCCAGCACGCCGGCCTCTAGGACGAGTCCGGCCCCCACCGATCCTCGAGCTCGGGGATCTCGAGCGTCGAGAAGCGGCGAGAATATTCCGGTCACGTGACCGGGAGCAAAGGCCCCAGCGGTACGGACGGTCGGAATGGGGGACATTCTCGGCGAAGTTTCCGCAGAAGCCTTAAAGCCGGTGCCGCCGCGCCGGGTGCGGAAAGCGTGGCGGCGTTCTCTCGGTACGGAACTGCACCTGCGGTGCTGCAGCCGAACGCAAAGAGGTATAATCCTAGACGGGCTAGAAGATTTCGGTCTCTTATCGGAGACGTGTAACCGGATGGCGGACACCGAACCTGCGACGCAGAACACCGACTTCGACCGGGTGAACTTCCTCGAACTGAGGAACAGTCAGCTCGCCGAGGCCATCAAGCGGGTCGAGAGCGAGCGGCACTACATGGAGGCCGAAATCCTCCGTCTCCAGCGCGAGGTCAAGCGGCTCAAGACCGAGCTTGACCGGCTCCGGTACCCGCCGCTCATTGTCGGCAGCGTCCGCGACATCCTCACCGATGGTCGGGTCGTGGTCAAGTCGTCGACGGGTCCGGACTTCGTCGTCAACTCCGCGGAGAACGTGGAGCACGACAAGCTCTCCGTCGGCTGCCGGGTGGCCCTCAACAAGCAGACGCTCGCCGTGATGGGAGTGCTGCCTGCCTCGGTCGACCCGCTCGTGACCGCGAGTGAGATCGTGGAGAAGCCGAACGTTGCCTACACCGACATCGGGGGTCTCTCCGACCAGATCCGGGACATCCGGGAAGCCGTGGAGTACCCGCTGCTGCGGACAGAGCTGTACAAGAAGGTCGGCGTCGAGCCGCCCAAGGGCGTCCTGCTGATCGGCCCGCCGGGCACGGGCAAGACCATGATCGCCAAGGCCGTGGCCCATCACACCCACGCGACGTTCATCCGGCTCGTCGGTAGCGAGCTGGTCCAGAAGTACATCGGGGAAGGGGCCCGGCTTGTCCGAGAACTGTTCCAGCTGGCGCGGGAGAAGGCGCCCACGGTCATCTTCATCGACGAGATCGATTCGATTGGGGCGAAGCGGCTCGAAGTGGCGACCAGTGGCGACCGCGAGGTCCAGCGGACCCTGATGCAGCTCCTCGCCGAGATGGACGGGTTCGAACCACTCGCCAACACCAAGATCATCGCCGCGACGAACCGCCCGGACATTCTGGACGAAGCGCTGCTGCGGCCCGGTCGGTTCGACCGGATCATTGAGATCCCCGTGCCCTCCTACCAGGGCCGGGCCGAGATATTCCGGATCCACTCCGCCGGCATGGCCATCAAGGACCCCGTCGACTTCGAGGCGCTCGCGAGTCGGACCGACGGCGCGACCGGTGCCGACATCAAGTCGATCTGCACCGAGGCCGGGATGTTCGCGATCCGCGAGGAACGGGACTACGTGACCGCCGCCGACTTCGACCGCGCGGTCGAGAAGGTCGTGGGCGAGGAAGAGCTCCGCAAGGAGTCCGTCACGATGTTCGCGTAGCGGGAGCTCAGGTTCCGCTGAAGAACTCGACCCGGCCGCAGTGGGGGCACCACTGCATCTCGAGGAGGATCACGCTCTCGGTGTGACCGGACAGCCCCCCGGTACGGAACGGGTGACGCCCTTGGAACACCAGTGGGGTCCGGCAGCTCGAGCAGGTCCGTTCGGGAGAGGCCGCGGGTTGGATAGCTTCCGACATCAACCGAGGGTACGGTGGAAGGGTCACACTGACGAAGACGTCGATGGGTGCGTATCAAGCTTCACCTCGTCGAGCACCGCGCGACCTACCAAGCGAGGCCCCGGCGCCGCAGAAAGGTCCGAAAGCCACGCCGGATCCCCCCGATCCGCGACGACCGGTCGGTCGGTCGTCAGCTCGAGTCGGTCCGGGACGGCCGATTCGATACGGGCCGGGAGAAGCTGGAGTCCCACGAGCAACTGCAGTTGGGCCCCTTCATCCACCCGACCCCGATAGTATCGGGAATCTCGGCGCGCCCGTAGCACGAAACGGTTTCCTATCGTGTGCCCCGTCGCCGGAGCCAGTATCTGCCCTCGAGAAATCTCGTCGGCATCCGCGCCTTTCAGGGCCACGCCGACGCGCGTTCCCTGCGATGCCTCTCGAATATCCACGTCCTGGGACTGGATCGACCGGACCTCCACCTCGCGCTCCGTTGGCCACAAGCGAAGTCGATCGTGGGCGTGAAGCGTTCCCCGTTGGACGAACCCCAGGGCCACGGTGCCGACCCCCTTGACGGGAAAGGCGTGGTCGAGGCGCACCGAGACGGGACCGTCGGGAACCGGCGGCGGCGTCCAGCCCATCAGTTCCTCCCGGAGGTGAGGGAGGTCCAGCGGAGTAAGGGGTGCGGACTCGAAGCGGCTCCCTTTCAGGACCCGTCGCACCTCCGTCTCCCCCGCACCGCCAGTAAGATAGACCGAGACCGGTGTGTCGAACAGGTCGAGCGTTGCCACGCTCTCGGCGAACGGTCGGTCCAGCGCCGTCACCACCAGGAGGACCCGGTCCGCGAGCGCGATGGCGTAGAGCAGGGACGGGAACTTTTCGGGAAACTGCGCCGGCTCGACGGTGGTGAGCACCTGGCCGTCCCGGGTCATGTTGTAGAGTGCGATGTCGCTCGAGGTACCCTTTTTGCCGAGCTCTTTCCCCAGCTCCGGAGGTCCCAGGAGCGCGACGACGGCGGTCAGCGGCGGCTCCCCTACCCGCTCCTTGCCGAGCCTTTTCCGGCGGTCACCGTGAGCTGGATTTCGCTACCCTTCACGCCCAACGTGGCTGTGGACCCATCCCGGATCTCACCGGCGAGCAAGCGTGTCGTAAGGGGGTCGACGACCAGGCGCTGGATCATACGGCGCAACGGCCGGGCGCCGAACTGGGGGTCGTAGCCGGCCTGGGCGAGGAGCTTCCGTGCCTCGTCGGTCGCTTTCAGCTGAATCCGCCGGTCGCGGAGCCGCTTTGCCACGAGCTCGAGCTGCAGGTCGACGATGCGGAGGATGTCCTCTTCGGAGAGGTTCCGGAAGATCACGACATCGTCCAGCCGGTTGAGGAACTCGGGACGGAAATGGGCCCGGAGCGAGGTCTCGATGGCGGCGCGCCGTTCCTCGTCTGTCTTTGCCTCCGCGAGGAGGTCAGTTCCGAGATTGCTCGTCATGATCACGAGCGTGTTCCGGAAATCGACCGTGCGACCCTGCCCATCGGTCAATCGCCCATCATCAAGGAGCTGCAAGAGCACATTCACTACGTCCGAATGGGCTTTCTCGATCTCGTCGAAGAGGATCACCGTGTACGGCCGAGTCCGGATCGCCTCGGTGAGCTGGCCGCCCTCCTCGTACCCCACGTAGCCCGGAGGAGCGCCGATCAGGCGCGCAACGGTGTGCTTCTCCATGTACTCGCTCATGTCGATCCGGACGAGCGCCTTTTCTGAGTGGAAGAGGAATTCGGCCAGCGCCTTGGCGAGCTCGGTCTTCCCTACCCCCGTGGGCCCAATGAACAGGAACGAGCCCATGGGCCGGTTCGGGTCGGCGAGTCCAGAGCGGGACCGGCGGACGGCCCGGGCCACGAGCTCGACGGCCTCATCCTGGCCGATGACGCGCTTTTTGAGCTCTTCCTCGAGGTGCAGCAGCCGCTGCGTCTCCCCTTCGAGCATTCGAGAAACGGGCACGCCGCTCCACTTCGCCACCACCTGGGCGACATCTTCCTCGTCCACCTCCTCGTGCAGGAGGGTCTCCCCCTCGGTCGGCTTGAGTGCTTGGTTCTTCGCCTCGAGCTTTCGCTGGAGCTCCGGAATCTCCCCATAGCGGAGCCGGGCCGCCTTCTCGAGATCCCCAGTCCGTTCGGCCTCCTCAGCCTCGACCTTGAGCTTGTCCAACCGCTCACGGAGAGTTCGAAGCTCCTGCACCTGGGCACGTTCCCGGTTCCAGCGGGCCGTGAGGGCGGACTCGCGCTCCTTGAGGTCAGCCACGTCCTTCTCGAGGGCTTTCAGCCGGTCCTTGGAGGCCGTGTCGGTTTCCCGCTTGAGTGCCGTTCGTTCTATCTCCAGCTGTCGGAGGCGGCGGGTAAGCTGGTCCAGCTCGGGGGGGTGGGAATCCAGACCCAACCGGACGCTCGAGGCGGCCTCGTCGATGGCATCGATCGCCTTGTCCGGCAGCCGCCGGTCCGACAGGTATCGCGCGGTGAGCGTCGCTGCGGCGACGAGGGCGGAGTCGTGGATCCGGACCCCGTGGTGCAGTTCGTAGCGCTCCTTGAGCCCGCGGAGGATCGAGATCGTGTCCTCGACCGTCGGTTCCTGGACCAGGACGGGCTGGAACCGCCGTTCGAGCGCCGCATCCTTTTCGATATACTTGCGGTACTCTTGGGTCGTGGTCGCGCCGATGGCGTGCAGTACTCCTCGAGCCAGCGCCGGCTTGAGCAGATTGGACGCGTCCATGGCACCACCTTCGGTCGCGCCGGCGTGGACCAGCGTGTGGAGCTCGTCGATGAACATAACGACCTGCCCCTCCGAGCGCTCCACTTCCTGAAGCACGGCCTTGAGCCGCTCCTCAAACTCTCCCCGGAACTTCGCGCCCGCCAGCAGCGAGCCCAGGTCCAGCGCAACGACGCGTTTGTCCTTCAGCGACTCGGGAACATCCCCCGACGCGATCCGGAGCGCGAGCCCCTCGACGATGGCCGTCTTTCCCACACCGGGCTCACCGATGAGAACCGGATTGTTCTTGGTTCGACGGGAGAGAATCTGGATCACGCGCCGGATCTCCTCGTCCCGGCCGATGACCGGGTCGAGCTTGTGCTGACGGGCGAGCTGGGTCAGATCACGGCCGTACTTCTCCAGCGCCTGATACTTCGATTCTTCCTGACGATCGGTCACTGCGCGTCCGGCGCCTCGTAGGGTCTCAATCGCGGCCTTCAGGGCCGCCGGGCGAACGCGGTTCTTTTCGAGGAGGTCGCGGGCCGGTGACGGTGCTTCCGCGAGCCCGAGGAGCAAATTCTCGACGCTCGTGTATCGGTCCTTGCGGGCCTCCGCTTCTTGCTCCGCTTTGTCCAGGGCCGCCGCGAGAGGACGGGAGATATACTGGTCGGACGGGGAAATGCGGTCCGCGGTGGCCATCTTGGCGAGCCGTTCCTCGAGCTCGCGTACCAGGTCGTCGGGTTTCACCCCCAGTTGGATGAGCAGCTCTCGGGCCGTGCCCCCGTCCTCCGCCGCCAGGGAGAGCAGGAGATGTTCGGGCTCGATGGCGGGATGACGAAGCTCCGCCGCCCTCGAAAATGCCCGCTCGAGCGCGGACCGGGCCGCGTCGGTGAGTCGTTCCAAGCGCATAGACAATTTCCGACGGCCAAGTCCTATAAACCGACCACGGCTCCCCGACGCCAGTGGCCGATCTCCGTACGACGCTAGTGGGACACACGTTTCGAAATCCGCTCTGGCTAGCGTCCGGGATCTGGGGAGAAAGCGGCAATTCGCTGAAAGGCGCTTGGGAAGCCGGGGCCGGCGGCGTCGTTACCAAGTCGATCGGTAGCCAGCCCCGGATGGGTTACCCCAATCCCACGGTCGTGACGTATGAAAAGTGGGGTATGCTCAACGCGATGGGTCTCCCGAATCCGGGGATCGAGGAATATCCTCAGGAGATCGGTATCGCCCGGTCCGCCGGCGCAGCGGTCATCGGGTCGGTGTTCGGGGCCGATGCCGAGGAGTTCGCCCAACTCGCCGCCCGGATGGCCGCGACGGGGGTCCTGGCACTGGAGCTCAATTTGAGCTGTCCTCACGCGAAGGGATTGGGGTCTGGGATCGGCCAGGATCCCGACCAGGTGCGAGAGGTGGTTCGGGCTGTGAAGCGGGCGGTCAAGATACCGGTGATCGCGAAGATCACTCCCAACCACTACGACGTGGCCTCCCTCGCCCAAGCGGCAGAGTCGGCGGGCGCGGATGCGATCAGCGCCATCAACACGGTTCGGGCCTTGGCGATCGACGTCCGACTGCGTCGGCCGGTCCTCGCCCACGGGCTTGGGGGGCTAAGCGGGCCCGCGATCAAGCCGATCGGACTAGCGTGCGTCTGGCAGATCTACGAGCGCGTGCGTATCCCTATCATCGGGATTGGCGGGATCGAGCACGCGGACGACGTCATCGAATACGTGCTCGCGGGGGCCCGGGCGGTGCAATTGGGAACCGCCGTCGCATTTCGAGGGATCGGCATATTCTCCGGACTCGCCAAAGAGCTCAGCGAACGGCTGGACGCGCTCAAGGTGCACCGACTCGAGGAGATAGTCGGCGGCGCCCACACGACCGCCACCCCGCAGTGATCCGCGTGGCGGGCTAGCCTTTTATTCCGGCACCGGCTCTAAATTTGTGCGCACTATCACGGAGGTCTCGGAGCGTGTGGTTGAGACCCCCAACACGGTGACTCTGCGTTTCCGTTACGCCCCTCCAGCGGGACCGGGCCAGTTCGTCATGATCTGGATTCCTGGCGATGACGAGCTGCCGATGTCGCTGTCGTACACCGGTGACCCTAAGGGAGTAACGATCAAGGCGATGGGGGACACCTCGCGCCGAACGCTCTCCCTCCCGGTGGGCACGCTGGTGGGCATCCGCGGCCCGTACGGGAACCAATTCGACCTGGATCCCCGGCGAATCCTAGCGGTCGGGGGTGGGTCCGGAACGGCCGTTCTCGCACCGGCGGCCGAGGCCGCTGCTCAACGAGGGAGCCGGATCGTCGCAGCACTGGGCGCGACGACCGCACCGGAGCTCCTCTTCGTGGACCGGATGAAGGCGATCTCCGAGAAGGTCGAGGTGGCGACGGACGACGGTTCACGAGGCCACCACGGGTTTGTGACGGACGTGAGCCGACGACTGTTGGCGGAGCAACCGTTCGACGCGGTATGGACATGCGGCCCCGAAGTGATGATGAAGAAGGTCATCTCGGCGGCCGACGAGCGCCGGGTTCCCGTCTTTTGCTCGATGGAGCGGCAAATGAAGTGCGCCCTGGGCATGTGCGATGCGTGTGCCCTGGGTCCCTACCACGTGTGCACGGACGGCCCCGTGTTTCCGGCGAGTCGGCTGACCCCGATCGCTGAGTTCGGTCGGACCAAGCGAGATAGCTCCGGACGGAGGGTTCCACTGTGAGCGGGGACTTCGAAACGCGGCGATTTTCACATGCATCCACCGCGTTTCGTCATCTCCCGGAGGCAGACTTTAAGGTGGAGTCCAGTTACCCGCGCGAGGTTCGTGGATGAAAGTCTTGGTCGTGAGCGGCGGAGTTATCTCCGGCCTCGGGAAAGGCATCACGACGGCGTCGCTCGCACGGTTGCTGAAGGCCCGGGGGGTCCCGGTGACTGTTCTCAAGATCGATCCGTACCTCAACGTCGACGCCGGTACGATGAACCCGTACCAGCATGGCGAGGTGTTCGTCTTAGACGACGGAACGGAAGTCGACCTCGACCTCGGGAACTACGAGCGGTTCCTCGGACAGAGCCTCACCGGCAGCCACAACATCACCACCGGCAAGATCTATCGCGCCGTCATCGACAAGGAACGCCGTGGCGACTATCTGGGTACCACCGTCCAGATCATTCCGCATATCACGGGAGAGATCAAGCGCCAGATTCGGGAAGTAGCCCAGACCACCGGCGCCGAGGTTGTGCTTGTCGAGGTTGGCGGGACCGTGGGCGACATCGAATCGATGCCGTTCCTCGAGGCCCTGCGTGAGCTGTCGTACGAACTGGGCGAGGGCCACATGTCGTTCGTGCACACGACACTCGTTCCCGTCGCCGGACCGGTCGGCGAGCCCAAGACGAAGCCCACCCAGCACTCCGTACGCGAACTCCGGGCCATCGGAATTCGCCCGTCGATCATCGTGGCCCGTGCGTCGGTGCCCCTGACGCCGGAGATCAAGGCAAAAATCTCGCTGTTCTGCGACGTGCCGCCCGAGGCGGTCATTTCGGTGCCCGACCAGCAAGTGATCTACGAGGTGCCCCTCGTCCTGGAAGCCCAGGGCGTGGGCCAACTCCTATCCCGGCAACTCAGGCTACCGGACCGGCCGCCGGACTACGGACGGTGGAAGGAATTTCTCACCACCTATCGCGCCAACCAGGGGAGCTTGGACATCGCCTTCGTCGGCAAGTACACCGAGCTCAAAGATGCATACCTCTCCCACATCGAAGCGTTCCACCACGTGCAGGGAAACCTCGGCTACTCGATCCAGCTCCATTGGTACGATTCCGAAGACCTTCCTCGCGACTCCGCCGCTTTGGCGCGTCTGCGGCGGGCCGATGCCGTGCTGGTGGCGCCAGGATTCGGAGCACGGGGCGTTGATGGTAAATTGCGGGCCATCGAGACGGCCCGAACCCTCTCCATTCCGTTCCTCGGAGTCTGTTATGGCTTCCAGCTCGCGGCGGTCGAGTTCGCGCGGAACGCCCTCGGGCTCTCGCAGGCCAATACGACCGAGGTGGATCCGCACACGCCCGACCCCGTCGTCTGCCTCCTGGAGGAGCAGAAGGAGGTCGCCGACATGGGTGGCACCATGCGGCTCGGGGCCCAGCGCGTCGAGCTCGTGGCGGGCAGCCGGATCGCGGAAGTCTACGGTCGCTCCGAGATCTGGGAGCGGCACCGGCATCGCTACGAGATCAATCCGGCGTACCTCGACCGCATGAATCAACAGGGCCTCGTCGTGACCGGTCGGTCAGTCGACGGCCGGGTGGAGTCGTTCGAGATCCCCTCGCATCCGTTCTTCCTCGGAGTCCAGTATCACCCGGAGCTCCTCTCCCGGCCCGAGACGCCGCACCCGCTGTACATGGGCCTCGTGCGGGCGGCGCTCGCGCGCAAGGAGGTGGCCGCTTCTGTCGCCCCCGCGGCGGCTCACGCGTGAGCTGCCGGCCCTCGCCGGATCGGCCGTCCGGGTTGCCGGGCACCTGCAAGACTACCGCGCGCTGGGCGGCGTCGCGTTCGCGCTCGTGCGGGATGGCTCGGGCATCGCTCAGATCACTCTCAAGAAGGGAGCCACCGACCCCCAGCTCTTCGCCCTGTTCGCCGCCACCCCGAGGGAGTCGGTGATTCAGGTCGATGGTACAGTCCAAGCCTCCCCGAAGGCGCAACGTGGGGTGGAGGTCATCCCGACCCGCGCAGAGATCCTCTCCCAGGCGGAGGTCCCGTTGCCCCTCGGCGTGGCCGACAAGGTCGGCGCTGAGCTCGACACCCGCCTCAATCACCGAGTGATCGACCTCCGAAAGCCGGCGGTCCGGGCCATCTTCGAGCTGCGCACGGCGCTCCTGGAGGGCCTGCGTCAGTCGTTCCTCTCCCGCGGGTTTCTCGAGGTCGAGACGCCAAAGCTCCTCCGTCAGGGCGCCGAGGGAGGAGCGACGATGTTCGCCGTGGACTACTTCGATTCTCCGGCCTACCTGGCGCAGAGCCCGCAGCTCTACAAGCAGATGCTCATGAGCGCCGGGTTCGAGCGCGTCTTCGAGATCGCCCCGGCCTTTCGGGCCGAGCCCTCTGACACGGTCCGGCACCTCACAGAGTTTTCGAGCGTCGACGGCGAGATCGCCTACATCCGGGACGCCGACGACGTCCGCCAAGTGCTCGAGGCGATCGTTACCGACACCCTCGCGACGACCCGGGCGCGGCTCCAGAGCTGGGGGAATGCTTTCGCGGACAAGTTGCCGGTCGCGGAGCCTCCCTTTCCCCGGATTCCTTACACCGAGTGCCAGGAGCTGCTAGGCACTCCGGGAGCCGAGAAGGACCTGAGCCCGGAAGACGAGAAGCGGCTCGGAGAGGTCCTGGTGACCAAGTACGGTAACCCATTCTACTTCCTGACCGATTTTCCCACTTCCGTGAAGGTGGGCACTTTCTACGCCCACCGGTTCGACGACCGCCCCCAGTTCGTTGACTACTTCGACCTCGACTATCGGGGTCTCGAGTTGGCCAGCGGGGGCCGACGGGAACATCGGTTCGAGCAGCTCATGGCCAATATCCGCGCCGCCGGGGTGGATCCGGCCACCCTCGAAGGCTATCTGGAGGCGTTCCGGTTCGGGATGCCTCCCCATGGGGGTTGGGGGTTCGGCCTCGACCGCTTCACCACCGTGCTGGCAGACCTTCCCAATATCCGAGAGTCACGGCTATTTCCTAGAGACCGCTATCGCTTGACCCCCTGAATCTCAGGAGCCGGTACCCCATGGTCACGTCACCTCGCGTGCTCACCTCACCCGGTGAACTAGCGGGCCGCTGGGCGGCGGTCTTCGAAGAGGCCGGCGTACGGCACAAGGTGATGGAGCTGGCGAGCCGCTTCCCCGAGGAACGGTCGCTCGAGATTCCGTTCCCCGCGATCGAGACGGCCGACACGGCGTTGGCGGACGAGCTCCTGGTCCGCCCCGAGGAGGTCCTGGACTTCGGCTCGCGCGCCATGCGGGAGCTGCTGCCAGTGATGGGTCCCGAGGCCCAAGGTCTCCGGTTGCGCGTGACGGGGCTCCCGGTCACCGCGCACCGTGTCATTCGAGAAATACGAGAATCCGACCTCAATCGCTTCATTGCCATCGACGGGATCGTTCGAAAGGCGACGGAAGTTCGTCCACAGATTCGAGATGCGGTCTTTTCCTGCGCAGCATGTCGAGTGGAGATTCATGAATTGCAGGACGAGACCAGTCCGATTTTCCGGGAGCCCATCGAATGTTACACTGCCCAGGGCGGCTGCGGGAAGCCCGCAAGTCGGACCCGATTCCGGCTGCTCCCGGATAAGTCCCTGTACGTTGACTCGCAGCGGATTGAAATCCAGGAGAACCCCGAGAGTCTAAAGGGCGGTGCGCATCCCCAGGGCCTTTCGGTCCTCCTCACGGAGGATCTCACCGGTCAGGTGATACCCGGTAACCGGGTGATCGTGGCAGGGACCCTCAAATCGCTCCAGCGGGCCACGTCCTCGCGGACGGGCGTCGTACGGTCCACTACTTTCGATTTGATTCTTCTCGGAAACTCCCTCGAGTCCAAACATCAAGAGTACGCCGAAATTGAAGTCACGGACGAGGAGCTGAGGGAGATTCTCCAGTGGCAAGGTGACGGGACGGTAATCGACCGAATTGTATTGTCCCTTGCTCCGACCATCAAAGGGATGGAGGAGGAAAAGGAGGCGATCGCGCTCCAGCTCTTTGGCGGGGTCGAAAAACACCAACCCGATGGCATTCGAATCCGGGGTGACGTCCACGTCCTGCTGGTCGGGGACCCCGGCTGCCTAGTGGGAGATGAACGAATCACCCTTGGAACGGGTGCCACGCGAAAGCTCGCGAAATTCGGAACGGCTCACCTGCAGCCCATCCAGGAAAAGGTCCAAGTCGGGGGCCCGACGGGTCGAACCGGGACGGCGACGACGTTCCATCGGTACCGAGATCTACCGACGCTGGAGGTCGTAACCGAAAGTGGCAAGTCCATTCGGGGCACGTTCAACCATCCTCTGCTCACGCGAAAACGGGACGCTCGGACCGACGTTTGGCGCCGGCTGGACCAACTGACAGTCGGCGACCGCCTCCGGGTCGCTTCGAGGATTCCATGTCGCAAGGCGGCCCTGGTCCCCACTGGATGGAGGGTACCGGAGTACGTTCACGGGAGCTGGCATGTTCGCGTGCCAGGATTCGTTGACGAGGACCTTGCGGCCATCTTGGGATACGTGCTGGGTGACGGGGATGTCTCGGACCGCAAGGTAACCTACCGCGTCGCGGACAAGGACCCAGATCTCTCCCCCTCGTTAACCGACCTTTTCCGGCGCGTCTTTGGCACGGATCCTAGTCCTCAAAAGCGTCGGGCGGCGTGCCAGCCCTTCCAGGTCCACCGAACTCCCGTCGCGGAGTGGCTCTATCCTCTGCGAAGGAGGCGCGTTCCGGATATCATCTTCGAGTCTCCCAACCACGTTGCTGCGTCGTTTCTCAAATGGCTCTTCGAAGCAGACGGAACGTGCTTTGCGAACGGACGGGGAGACACCGCGGTGTCTCTGCGGTCCACGAGCCTGGAATTGCTTCGTGACGTTCAGATCCTGCTGCTGAGGTGGGGGATACATGGCCGCATCATCTGGAGCGAGAAAGGTCCCTCTCCTCACTTCAAGAACGGGTCGCTGATCGGGGGAGGACACAAGGGAACGTTGTCGATTCGGCGAACCAACTCACTGCTCCGCTTTGCCCAGCGCATCGGGTTTGTCAGCGCCGGGAAGAACCGGCAACTCGAACGGCTTGTCCGTCGAGTGCGTCAGGACCGGCCGCGCGGGCACGACCACCGGTTCGAGCGAATCGTTTCCATTCGAGCGGCCGGCCGCGCCACCGTGTACGACATCGAGGTACCCCGGGATCACCGGTTCATTGCCAATGGTTTCATCAGCCACAATACCGCGAAGAGCCAGCTTTTGCGCTATGTGGCCGACGTTGCCCCGCGAGGGATCTACACTAGCGGCAAAGGAGCCACGGCCGCGGGTCTGACGGCGGCCGCGGTCAAAGACGATTTTGCCGGCGGTCGCTGGGTGCTTGAGGCGGGAATGATGGTGCTCGCCGATGGCGGGGTCGCGGTCATTGACGAGCTCGACAAGATGACGCCGGAAGATTCGTCAGCAATGCATGAGGCGCTAGAATCTGGAACGGTGTCGGTGAGCAAGGCCGGCATCACCGCCACTTTGAACGCGCGCTGCACAGTTCTGGCAGCGGCAAACCCCCGATTTGGGCGGTTCGCCCCGGACCGGAGCTTTGCGGAGCAAGTCAATCTTCCCCCCACCCTCCTCTCGCGGTTCGACGTCATCTACTCGATATTCGACAAGCCGGATCGTCAACGAGACCGGCTGCTGGCGAATCGGATTCTCGAGTCCCACCGGGCCGGAGAGGCCCGGGAGCTCGGTGCCGAAACCGCTGAATCTCCTTCCGGAGGGGCCCCGTTCCCGCCGGATTTCCTGCGAAAGTACATAGCCTACGCCCGCCGGACCTTCCGTCCGGTACTTTCCCCCGAAGCCCTCTCCGCCATCGAGGACTACTATGTTCAGGTCCGCAAGCAGGGGGAGGCGCCCGACGCGCCCGTCCCTATCACGGCGCGTCAGCTCGAGGCCCTCGTCCGACTGAGCGAGGCCGCGGCCCGTGCCCGTCTGTCGAACGTCGTCTCGCTCGAGGACGCCAATCGGGCCATCAAGATCGTGACGAGCTTCCTGGCGCGCGTCGCGAGTTCCGAGGGGCAGCTCGACATCGACACGTTGACGACGGGCGTAACCCACAGTCAACGGGAGCGGATGGACATGCTGTACGAGATGATGCGCCAGCTCCAGGCGGAAAAGGGATACTTTACGATGGAGGAGCTGCGCGCGGCGGCCGAGAAGCAGGGCGTGTCGCCGGCCCGTACGGAGGCCTTGTTCTATTCGCTCCGGAACCAGGGCGAAGTGGCCGAGCGCCGGCCCAATCAGTGGCAGCTCATCCGCTTCTGAGCCTACCTCTCGGTTTGGAAGTCGGTATAAGCTCGGGCGCCGGTTCCCTTCTTGTTCGGGCCATGGTCAACGGAGGCGTAGAGGTGGTCATGCGGGTCCACCGTGTCCGACGGGAGGTGGTCGTCGCGGCCTGCGACGCCGAGCTTCTCGGTCGCGAGCTTCCGCTGGGACGGGGCTCGGCCAAGGTCAAGGTCTCTCCCCAGTTCTACGGGGAACGGAAGGTCGCCCGCGAGGAGCTCGTCTGGGCGATCCAGCACGGCACGATCGTGAATCTACTCGGAGCCCTGGTCTGCCAGATCGCCCAGGAGGAAGGACTCCTCGCGGAGGACCACACGGGCACGCTCGGGGGCGTTCCCCATGCCGAAATCGTCAGCTTCACCCCCTGAGGGGCGGGCCGACGACCGGCCCGCCGAGGGCGAGTTCTGCGTCCTGTGCGGCCGGACGGGTCTCCCGCTGACGGACGGGGTTTGCGCCGAGTGTGAGGCGTCCCGGCGGACGCTAGTGTCCACACGGCCACATGCTAGCGTCACCGTATGCCCCTCCTGCGGCGCCCGAGAGGTCGGCAAGCACTGGGAGCGCGCCGGGGCATCGGCCCTCCTCGGGTCCGAGGACCTGGTCCCCTTCCTCGTTCCGGACGACCAGGTGGCCATCCGACGGGTGGAGTGGCAGGAGACGGGCTCCAACCCGATGCTGAAGAACATCCACGGAGACGTTCATCTCCGATTTCGAGGCCTCGAGCGCGTCGTGCCGGTCGAGTTCACGACCAAGATCGTTCACCGAACCTGTCCGGACTGCAGCCGGCGTTCCGGGCATTATTACACGGCGTTGATCCAGCTGCGGGGCCCGGAAAATGGCTCGCGCCGGAAGGCCCCGGAATTGCGGCAGCGACTGGCGGAGATCTGGGACACCACGATACCTACCGCCCGCGCGGATTGGCGGGGCCACCACTCTTGGACGGAGATGAAGCCGGAGGGCTGGGACCATTACTTCACCGAGACGCTGGCCGCCCGAGGGGTGGCTCGGCTGTTCAAGGAACGGTTCGGCGCTGAGGTGAAGGAGTCGGCCACTCTCTACGGACGGAAGGACGGTCAGGATCTGTACCGGGTCACCTTCGCCGTGCGGTTCCCCGAGCATCTCCGCGGCGATTACTACGTGGACAAGGGGCGGCTGTACCGGCTGGAGCGCCCGTCGTCCCGGGGCGGGTTCGAGCTTGCCTCCGCGGCCACCGGCGCCGTTGAGATCTGGCCGGCCTCCCTGCTCGAGAAGGCCCGCTGGGTCGGTGGTCCTGAGAAGAAACAGCCGGTACCGGTCCGTCGCGCTCCCGACGGCGTCCTCGAGGGAGAACACCCGGTCTCCGCCGACTGGGTCATCGTCCGAGGGGAGCCGACCCAAGAGATTGAGGGGACTCCGGACCTCGTGATCGACGGCGAGCACCTCTGGTACGTCGCACCGCGGGCCCGCCGCCGAGAAGTGGAGCGGCACGCTTAAGAATGGTACCCCGCCTTTTGCGCCCTGTCGACACGGGGTGGAATCCGGTCATGATGAAGCGAAGTGGGCTACTGCGGCGGCATCACGGAGACGAGACGCTCGAAGAGGGAAGCTTCCTGGACCTGGGCTCGATGGAGTTCGAGGACGAGGCCGAGGGGCTCGCTGGTGCGCGCGGAACCGTGCGCATGGCCGAGATCATCCGCTTCGACGACCTCCACAACGCCACCAAGCTGGCCTACCAGGGCGACATCGTCCTGATCGACTACACGTCGGTATCAAACGACCAGATGACCCTCAAACGGATGAGCACCGACCTCAAGAGCGTCGCCAAGGACATCGGCGGCGACGTGGCCGGCATTGCTAAGAACCTCATCTGTCTCACACCCGCGGGGATTCGGATCGATCGCCAGAAGGTTCGGGCCGGGTTCTAATCCGACCCTTGAATCCCCGGAACGGGGATAAGGATGCGATTCACGCTGGACCGCCGAGAAGCTACTCAGGGAACTGTCGACGCAATCGCCGTCGGGATACCGGAACGCGCCGAGAAAGAGGACGCCTTCCCGCGCGCCCTTTCGAAGGAGGACCTGGCGTTCGGCAAGGCGCTCTCGGCCGCCTGGGAGCGGCGCGAGATCCGGGGCAAGCGGAAGGAGGTCACCATCTTCCACCGGCCCGATGGGAAGGGCCGGCTGCTCGTCGTGGGGCTCGGCGCCCGGACCCAAGTCGATCTGGAGACCATTCGCAACGCCTCCGCCGAGGCCGTCCGCGCGCTGAAGGGCCGTGGCGCCCGCACGCTCGGATTCAAGCTCGCCTCGTTCTCGAGCGACCGGATTCCCGCCGAGGCCGCCATCCGCGCCCTCGTCGACGGGGCGGCGCTCGGGGGATACGAGTTCCTACGGTACAAGACCACGTCCGAAGGGAAGGTCGAGGACGCCACGATCTTCCTGGGCGAGGAAGCGGCCCGAGAGGAGGCGCCGCTGCGGAAGGCCATGGAGCAGGAGGAGATGCTGGTCGAGACGGTGCTTTGGACCCGTGACGTGGCCAACGTTCCGGCCGACACGGCCACGCCCGAGTGGCTCGCGGAACAAGCGCGCGCGTTCGGGAAAGAGTACAACGTCAAGGTGACGGTCTTCGACGAGAAGAAACTCGCCGAGATGAACTGCGGGGGCATCCTGGGGGTGGGGAGCGGGAGCTCTCACCCGCCACGCTTGATCGTGCTGGAGTACGGTGGCGGCGCTCGGAGCGGAAAGACCGTGGCCGTGGTCGGGAAGGGCATCACCTTCGACTCCGGCGGGATCTCCATCAAGCAGGCGCAGGGCATGTCGGCGATGAAATATGACAAGTCGGGCGCGTGCGCCGTGCTCGGGGTGGTACGGGCGGCGGCGTCCCTCAAGGTCCCTCCCCGCGTGATTGGGGTCATGGCCTGCGCCGAGAACTTGCCGGGACCGACCGCCTACCGGCCGGGGGACGTCCTCCGGACGCACAGCGGCAAGACGATCGAGGTCCTCAACACGGACGCGGAGGGGCGGGTCGTCCTCTCCGACGCGCTCGGCTACGTCGTGGAGCATTACCATCCCGACCAGGTGATCGACATGGCCACGCTCACCGGAGCGTGCGTGGTGGCGCTCGGCCCGGACATCGCGGGCCTGATGTCGAACGACGACGGTCTGGCGCAGGCGCTGCTCGATGCCTCCCATCAGACAGGGGAGCAGCTCTGGCGGTTGCCCGTCACGGACACTCACCGCGAGATGGTGAAAAGCGAGATCGGGGACGTCCGCAACTCCACGGAGATGCGCGAGGCGGGCGCGTTGACCGCGGCCGCCTTCCTGGAGAACTTCGTCGGGGGAACGGCCTGGGCCCACCTCGACATCGCGGGGCCCGGCTACAACGAGGGGCCAATCAGCCGGTATGCGCCGTCCTACTTCAACAAGGGCGCTACCGCGTTCGGGGTGCGGCTCGTGACGCGGTACCTGATGACCACGCCGCGATAGGGTTCCCGACCGTTTGGGTCTAGTTCGGAACGATCCGCTGGCTCTCGCCGCCGTGGCGCGTTGCCCGCGGCCGGACCTCGCAAAAGAGGGGGGTTTGGTACCCACCCCCCGTCACGAGCGCCGTGCCGACGGGGAGTCCCTGAATCATCTCCGTCATCCCCGGCGTGAGTCCTTCGATCGACTGAGCGATGGCCTTGAGGTCGAGCGGGTTGGTGACTTGGAGGATCAGCTGTGTATTGCACTGGGAGAGGACGCTCTTGTCGATTCGCGCGGCCCGTTGTGTGACGACGCAGAGCCCGAGGCCGAACTTCCGGCCCTCGCTCGCGATGTTCTTGAGCACGCGCGAGCAGCTCGCCGTCCCCTGCTGGGGTGCGAAGTTGTGGGCCTCTTCGATGACGAGGAAGAGGGGTGGAATCTTCCCCTTCTTCCGGCTCTCGAACAGCGTCGTGGCGATGCGCGCCACGACGAGCTCCTGTACGTCGGGCGCCACGCCCCGGAGGTTCACGAGACTGGCCTTGCCTTCCTGCACGAGCTCGGAGAGACTGGTGCCTTGGGGCGCGAGGAGCCTCGTCTGGTCCACGTACTCGAGCCGCTCGTGGAGCGTCTCGAGGACCGCCCCCTCCCCGTGCTCGGCGGCCCGGATCAGATCCTTGACGGTGTAGTCCGGGTTCCCTGACTGCACCTCTTCGAGTACCTTGCGGAGCGGTCCCAGGAAATTCTTGACGTTCGTGAGACCCATGAACACGAGCAGGTCGCGCGGGTCGAGGTGGCGCAGCGAGAAGGTGAGCGGTCTCGCTTCTTTGTTCAGTGACACGTCCGGCGAGAATTCCAGAATTCGGCTCGCGAAGCCCTGGGCGTCGACGCGGAACCGGTCGCTGTGCCCGTTCTTGTCGCTCGGGTAGCGGAGAGAGCCGTACTCGCCGTGCGGGTCGATGATGACACAGGTGACCTTGTGCCGGAGAAGCTCCTCGACGATCACCCCGAGAAGGTAGCTCTTCCCTCCACCGGTCTTAGCCAGGACCGACACGTGGCGCTGGAAGAGTGCATTGATGTCGAGTTCGACACGGAGCGAGTGCCCTCGGAGGAGCCCTACGTAGGCGCCCGAGTTCGGGTGCTTCTTCAGTCCCAAGACGTCAGCGATGAGCCCCTCCTCGGCCCGGTAGACCTTCGCCCCGGGCCGGAACGGGATCGTGGGCACCTTCACTGGCCCACCGGCGTCCCGGTATCCGATGATTTGAACGATCCCAATCAGGTTCTCGTGGATGGGGGTGTCCGCTCCATGCACCAGCGCGTCGGCGCGGTCCAGGTCGAGGTCGCTCTTGCGACGTAGGTTGTCGAGCTGGCAGAGCACAAGGCCGTGCAGCTCGTCCTCCACCGCGAGGTAATCCCCCCGCTCGATGGGGCGGTTCAGGCTGAGCTGGAACTGGCCCAGCCCAACGTCTCCGAAGATGCGGCCGACCTCGTCCACGAGGATTCGAGCGTTAGGACCGCTCATTAGCTTGCCGCGGGACAGGAAGGGCCGGTCACCCGCGAAGCGGTCGGACGGCCCCGGGTCCGGCGCTCGCCGTCGCTCCCGGGGAAGACCTTAAATCGGCCTCCCCTGTCGAACACCATCCCGGTGGTACTTCTCGATCCCGGGCGGTGACCCTTGGCCGACGCCATCGAAGAGCTGGAACGAAAACGGGCCGAGTCGAACGCGCGAGCGGACGAGCATCGGGCGATTCGCGACAAGCTCAACGCGGAGGCCCGGAGCTGGGCCGAGAAGCGGGCGCAGGTCATCGACGAGCTGAGGGCCAAGAGCGGTGAGGCCCAGGCGCACCGTCGGCAGCGAGATGAGTTCAACGAACAGGTCAAGGAGACGAAGCGCCTCCGCGACGAGTGGAACCGAAAGCTCCAGGAGGTCTCCGACCGGGCCCAGGAGCTCAAGCGTACTCGGGGACCCCGGCCGGGAGCGGTGCCCACCTGGAAGCTCCGCAAGGACCTCAAGGAGCTCGAATTCCGTCACATGACCAGCGCCCTGACGGATGAGCAGGAGAAGCGGCTCATCGGGGAGATGAAACGGATCGAGCAGCAGATCCGGGAACAGGACGATCAGTTCCGCCAGGACCCGGAGATCAGCAACGTGCTGGCGGAGGTCGGCGAGGCGAAGAGGCTTGCCGAGGAGAACCACGCGCTGGTGGGTCAGCTCGCCGAATCGGCGCAGCGAGAGCACGAAGCGATGGTCTCGCTCTACGAGCAGGTCGACGAGCTCCGGCGGCAGGCTGACGAGGTACAGGCGAAGCTGCTCGAGGTGAAGGCCCAGGCCGACGAAGAGCACCGGGCCCACATCGGCGCCATCGAGGAGGTCCGGGACATCGAGAAGATGCTCCACGCGGCGCGAGGGGGACGCGGCCCGGGCGGCGCTCCCACCGAAGCGCAGGAGCCGGCGAAGGAAGAGGACTTTTTGGCCCGGCTCAAGAAAGGCGAGAAGGTCTCGACCGAGGATTTGCTCCATCTCCAAAAGTCCGGGCACCGATAAGACCCGGTTCGCCGTATCCTGAGGCATGGCCCTCCGCGCTGTGCTGTGGGATTTCGACGACACGTTGATCCCCATGCACACCTACGAGCGATGGCAATGGGCCTGGAAGCCGCAGGGGCCCCGGCTCAACGAGCGGCACGTACGGGCCTCGATCCGCGAGGGCCTGCGCCGGTGGGATCGACGCCGGTGGCAAGGGCTGGTGGGCGACGCCCCGCCCGCGGATGCCGCCGCATATCACGATACGCTAAGGGACATGCTCTTCGCCATCGCGGGACGGTCCCTGCCCGAAATGGAAACTGAGGCGGTCCTCGCCCGGTTCCCCAAGTACCCGGGGCCGATCGAGCCGTTCGCCGACGTTCGGCCTTGCCTGGAATCGCTCCATTCTCGGGGGCTGAAGATGGCCGTCCTAGTGGGCCACACCGGTTCGCGTGCCCGGGAGTTAATCACTCAACTCCACATGCTCGCGATGCTTCCGCAGGTCTTCGGCGAGGCCCCGGAAGAACCGCGAACTCCGGCGGCGGAGGCGTTTAAAGGGGCCTGCCACGGGCTCGCCGTCGCCCCCGAAGAGGCCGCCTTCGTGGGCGATCTATTCTGGAGCGACGTGCGCGCCGCGGGGCGCGCGGGGCTTCAAGGCGTTCTGGTGGACCGCCTCGATTGGTGGTCTCGGGTCGAGGCCACTCGAATTCCCTCCCTGTTGGAGCTACCACACCGCCTGTTCCCACCGGCGGAGCCGTCCTCTGGCACTGCTCCCGAACCGGCGCCCGAGTCGCCGGGACCCGACTCGTCGTAGGCCACGCGGGTCGAGTTTCCGCGTCCCTTGTCGGCCGGCAAAAGGACTTTATAGGGTCCGATGGGGTGCGGCGCCGTCGCCATGCGCTTCGTGAAACTGAACCAGGGCGAGTTGCACAAGGTCAATGACCTCTACGAGGGGGTCATGTCCCACGCGTGCCACGGCCTGTTCTTCAAGGAGGGCTCGGTCATCGGCTCCGACATGGCCGAGGAGGCGCTCAAGGACCGGGCGCACTTTCACGACCGGGCGGCCGAAATATTGAAAGAGAGGGGGTGGATTGAAGGGATAACCTTCCGCGACCAGGACGTCGTGGTCAAGGGGTCCATCGAGGTCGTTCCTGATAGCGATATCCCGACCTGCCACCGGCTCCGGGGAATCCTCCGCGAGTTGTACGAACGTTTTAAGGGCACCCGCGTTAAATGTACCGAAGAGGTCTGCGCGAGTCAGAATCAACCCGAGTGCCGTTTTCGTATCGAAGAAATGTAGGGGAATCCGGGGAGCATGATGGCAACAGGAAATGTGGGCGCGGTCATCCGAGACCTGAAGACACGTATCGGCGCCCTCGCCACCGCGCTCGTCTCTCGGGATGGCCTGGTGCTCTACGCTGACGTGCCCGCGGGCGTTTACACGGAGACCTTCGCGATCATGTGCGCCACGATCCTCGGTGCCGCGGCGACCGCCAACACGGAACTCAACCGGTCTCCCCCCGAGAAAATCGTAATCGAGGGGAACGACTCGAAGACGATCATCGTCGGCAGCGGCAAGAAGGCGCTCCTAGTGGCCGTCGTCGACCAGAGCGTGGACACTACGAAGGTGCTCGCTGAGGTCACGAAGGTCGCTGAGCTCGTGAAGACGGGCTAGCGCGCGCCGACCCAGTCGTTGTTAGGGGTTCCGTGGGCGACTCCACCGCCCCGTTGACGCAGCGTAGCCCGTCGGGCAAGCGGCTCCTCCGGAACCTCGCCGAAGGGAAACGGTTCGAGAGCTACGTCGAACAACAGACCCAGGAAATGCGGGTCTGCTTCCTGTGCGACAAGATCTACTACCGGCAGAAGCCACTCAAGCGCGTCGGCGCTCGTTGGGTCTGCATCGATTGCTTGCGCGCCCTCAAGGAGTCGATTGACACGCTCGACCGCTGGGAGCAGCTCTCGACCCTGCGGGAGGAGATCGAGAAGGACGTTCACCAAGCCTGGAAGTCCGAGCGCTAGGACGACTCACGGGACGCCGAGTCCCCGGGGGCCGTCCCCCCGGCGGAGAAACTCATCGTTGCAGGTGCAGGTCCCGTCAACCGTCGGCCGCCGCCGGTCACGACGCGCGTGAAATATCCGGTCAGGGCAGCGACGAGCCGGGCCCAGGCGAGCACGCTGCGCTGTCCCTGAAGCAGCCGGCGATACCGGTACTTCCCCCAGAGGAGCCCGTGTTTCTCGGTGAGCTGTTTGCGGCCGTAACCGTTCCAGAACGCCTGGTAGAGGAACCGGACCAACGTGGAACGAACCCGGTGGTAGACCATGGCATCGGGGACGTACCGGATCTGGGCTCCCGCGTGCACGGCGCGCAGATTGAGGTCGATGTCCTCGGCGGTGATGAAGCGAGGGTCGAACCCTCCGAGTTGCAGGAACAGGGCCCGGCGGTAGGCCAGGTTGCACGAGGGGAACGTGACGTCGCTGCCTCCCTGATACAACTCTACCCGTTCGAGGTTGGCATACGCGGGGCGGCCGACGACGATCGTTCGCCCGGCGGCCACGGGCGACTCTGTCAGCCCGTTGCGCAGCTGGGCGAGCCAGTCGGAATCGGCGATGCAGTCACCGTCGATGAAGGCGATCAGGCCGGCCTTCGACTGGCGGACGCCCTCGTTCCGCCCAATGCCCCGGGAACCCGAGTGTTCAAAGAAACGAACGACTCCGGGATGGTTCCGCGCATATCGGCCGGCGACGGCCCGCGTTCCATCGCGGGAGAGGGCGTCGACGAGAACGATCTCGAACGGGGGTTCCTGCCGAAGCAGGCTATCGAAAAGGTCGGGGAGGTGCGGCGCTTCGTTGCGAACGGTGATCACGATAGAGACGAAGGGGGGAGAGTTCGACGCGCTACTTCCCAAGGTCCATCACGACGACGTCCTTGACCGCGCGCATGCTCTTGAAGGGGAGCACGAGGCGGCCCGAGGCGTCGGTCTGGAAGAGGCGCGATTCCACATCCTCGCTCGCGGTGACCAGCACGTGAGCAATCCCACCGGTCTGCGTGTCGATGACGAAATTCTCGATCGCGCCCAAAATCTGGCCGTCGTTCGTCATCACGGTCTTGCCGCGGAGCTCGGTAAGGAACTTCCTCATTGAAGGGGCCCTCTGCGGCGAAATGGCGGGGGTCGCTATTTAACCGTTATTCGGCATCGGTAGCGCGAAATCTCGCCGGGAAATTGGGGCGGCAGTAAGGGGTCGCTGCAGCTGAAATTTACCGCGCCCCAATCCGGAACGTGCAGCCCTTTCGGCAACGCTTATATCGAGGACTCGGGTCGAGCGCCCTCCCGCCATGTCTGACGTTATTCGCAAGGGAAACCCGGATCTCGCCCGGGTTATCGTCGAGCTGAGGAAGGCCGCGAGGGCCCATCGGGCCCCGGTCTGGCGTGCCACGGCGGAGTGCCTTTCCCGGCCCCGCCACCAGGTCTTCCCGCTCAACGTCGGGCACTTGGAACGCCTGGCCGAAGCCCAAGAGACCATCGTGGTTCCGGGCAAGCTGCTCTCCGAAGGGAATCTTACAAAGCCGCTCACGATCGGAGCCGTCTCGTACTCCTCCGAAGCCCGTTCCAAGGTCCAGGCAGCGGGGGGAACGACTCTTTCCATCCTCGAGCTCATCAAGAACTACCCCAGCGGGAAGGGGGTGCGTCTCCTTGCCTGACGCCGGTGCCTCCTCATCGGAATCCGGGCCGACCGTGATTGACGCGTCCGGTTTGGTCGTGGGTCGCGCGGCGAGCCTGATCGCCCAGCGCCTCCTGGCGGGGGAGAGCATCGTGGTCATCTACGCCGAGAGAGCCGTGGTCACCGGTTCCCGCGCCTCGGTCCTCGAGATTTATCGGGCGAACCGCGCCCGCGGGTCGGTCCGTAGTGGGCCACACTTTCCTCGGAACCCGGACCGCATTTTCCGTCGAGCCGTGCGGGGGATGGTCCCGCATCTCAAGAGCCGCGGCAAGGCCGCCTTCCACCGTCTCACGGTCTACATCGGCTGTCCGGAGCCGTACGCCAAGGTGTCAGCGAGCAGCCTGCCGGATGCCCAGGCGAAACCGACCCTACGGTCGCCACTGACCCTTGAAGAGGTGTCGCGACTGTTGGGAGCCCGAGTATGAAGACGCCCCCGGCGCTGATTACCACCGGCAAGCGCAAGGCGGCCACCGCCCGGGCGACGTTCACCAAGGGTATCGGTCGCGTCCACGTCAACCGCCGCCCCCTCGAGATCTACGAGCCCGTCTTCGCACGGGAGAAGATCGCCGAGCCACTCCTGATGATCGGGGACCGCTGGAAGGGCGTCGACATCGACGTGTACCTCTCCGGCGGGGGGGTGGCCGGGCAGGCGGCGGCGGCTCGGACGGCGATCGCCCGGGGACTGATCACCTGGCTCAAGGACGAGCAGCTCCGGGAGACCTTCAAGCACTACGACCGGAGCCTCGTCGTGAACGACCCCCGACGGAAGCTGCCCAAGCGTCCCGGTGGCCGGGGAGCACGCGCCCGGCGGCAGAAGTCGTACCGGTGAGCGAGGGGAGGAGGGATCCATGACGCTGATGGTGCCGGTCCGCTGCTTCACGTGCGGCAATGTGATCGGCCAGAACTGGGACCAGTTCCAAGAGCGAACGGCACGGGGCGAGGCGCCGGGGGCCGTTCTGGATGCGCTGGGCCTGCGGCGCTACTGCTGCCGTCGGATGATCCTGACCCACGTCGACCTGCTGGACGACGTGGGTCCGTACGGCTAGCCGAGGGGTGAGCCCCTAGGACGGCCGGGACCGCCGGGTCGGCGCCCCGCGAGAACTCAGGTCTCGTCGTCCTCGTCCTTCGAGGAGCCTCGCTCCAGCCGGCCCCCGCCGCCGCCCTTCGAGGGGGTCGACGCGGCCTTTCCGCGTCGTCGGAACAACAGGATCAGCGCCACGATCACGATGACGGCGCCTGCCCCAATCGCCACGTACTCGAGGAGGAGTTGCGTCGTGTTCTGGCCGATCGACACCTTGACGTAGGTCACGCTGTCGGCGTAGGTGTAGCAGTTATTGCAGGTCGCGTTCCCCCACAGGAACTTGGTGCCCGTGATCGACGGCGTCAATGTGACCACCGCCCGGACCGTCTGGTTGTACGCCAGGCTGACCGGCGCCGGGTACTGCGTCGAGGAGACCGTGCCGTTCGCCGACACGTTGTAGAACCTTACCGAGGCCGGCGTGCCGGCGGTGTTGCCGCCGGGAGCCGTGGCGGTGGCGCTGGTGATCGATACGAGGAGCTGCACGTTCTCCGCCGTCGAGAGCACGCCGCCCTTGTTCGTGATGTTGAACCACCACGTGTACGAGGTGCCGGCGGTCATCGACGTGAGACCCGTCGCTTCGGTCTCGTTCTTTAGGGTCAGGATCGGACGCGTGGTCGTGTTGAAGGCGACCGCGAGCTTGTAGAGCGCGTACGCTGTGTTTCCTGCCGTGTCCTTGACGGTGAGGTTCACGGTGTACGGGTCCTTCTGCGGCGGGAACAGGTAGGCCCAGGACTCGTTGGCGTTGGTGATGTGGACCGAGCTGTTCCCGGTGTTGTTGACGACCCAAGCATAGGAGGCGATCGTCCCGTTGTGGGGGGCGGTGGAGTTCTTGCCTGTCAACCGGACGTAGGCCACTTCGTTGGGCCCCTCGACCGTCCCCGAGCTGGGAATCAGGTTGCCGGCGCCATTGTAGGCCAGCACGACGGGAATCGGTTTCTCCGTATCTCGCACCAGGATGACGAGGGTCGTCTTGGCAGATTGGCCTTGCCCGTCCCAGACCGTGAGCGTCAGGTTGTACTGCCATCCCTTGAAGGTGACGGGATTGCCGTCCACGAGTCCGGTGGTGAGGAAGGATCCGGCTCCCTGGAAGCTGTAGCTGACGGGAGTGCTCGTGTTCGCTCCGGCACCCGCGGAGTAGTTGGCCAGAATGTCGGTGAAGTTGTGGCTGGTGAGGTTCCAGACCGCGTCCGAGATCACGCCATGGACCGGCGCTCCCGAGTACAGCGTGGACATGCTGCCGGTGAGGTTGAACGTCAGGGACTGCGACCAGTTGAGGATAATGTACTGGTGGCCGCTGACCGATTGATTCTCCGCGGCGGTCCAGTTCCCATCGATCACGGCGGTCGGCGTCTGGTTCCCGGCGTAGACGGTGTAAGTGATCTGGTTCGTGAGTCCGCCAGACGCCGTGACGTTCAGCGTGCCCACGTACTTTCCCGTGGCGGTGTAGATGTGGTGGGTCGTCGGCTGAGTGGAGGAGTTCGTTCCGCCATCGCCGAAGTGCCATTCGAACGCCGAGCCGTTGGTGCCCGCGGGGTAGGTCGAGTTGATTGCAGAGAAGGTGACGTTCTCTCCCACTCCTACGACGACCGTGTAGTTGGTCCGGGAATCGTTGAGGACGTTTTTCTTCGAGAACGTGAAGGTCGGGACCGAGACGTTGAGGCGGGCCGACACGTTCCCGTACTTCACGACGGTGAAGCTCGCGGTGGTGGACGCGCTGAACGAGGGCTCCGAGTCCAGGTAGAACTTGGTCCAGGTTCCGCCCGATCCGGCCGGGGCGAGCTTGGAGTCCGACGGCGCGACCGTGCCCGCCTTCAGTACGTATCCCTTGGGCAGCTCGATGGTGTAATTGATCGATTGTCCGCTGGTCGGATGCCGGAAATTGAACGACAGGACGTACTCACTAGCGTTTCCTGCCTTCGGTAGCACAGCGGTCGCGTTGTAGACCTGGCTCCACCGCATCGAGAGACCTTGGGCGTTGGTCAGAGTGTAGCTCGTTTCGTACCCGCCCGTGATCGCGGGGTTAGGGGAGGGAGTGGTGTAATTCGTGGGCTGGCCGAAGCCGGTTCCGTTGATGGTCGCGTCGTCCTGTCCGGCGGGGAAGAACGGTCCTTGGGCCTGGACCCACGGGACCACGTCGTTCATGAAGGTCGTGTTAGAGAGTGTGAGCGAGTGGTCGAAATCGAGGGCGAGCTGGCCCCAAAGCTGGTCGATGCTGGCGTTGGAAAGGTCGGGGAACACGGAGTAGTTCCCCAACGTGGCCACCGTCGTCACGTTGAGCAGATAGAAGCTGGACCCGGTAGGGCCGGAGGCGAAATTGAGCGTCGTGTTGTATACGGCGGGCGGGGCCATCGGGGCCACGACCACGTTGTGGGGGTTTCCGCCCGCCACCCCGGAAGGGGTGGTTGAATTCACGGACAGAGGGACGAAAGCCGGAGCATATCCGATGGGTGAGATGACCAGGTCGAAGGTCTCCTTGCCACTCCCCGTAAAGCCCGACGGATAGGAACCGACGGCGTACGAGTAGCCGGTGGCGCTGTACTGGGAGTACGTGTCGTCGAGCTCGGCGCCCGAGCTCGTGTCGATCAACGTGGCATTGAACCCGTTGGGCTCCAGTCCTCCGGTCGTGCTGGAGATCGACCCGTAGGTCAGGTAGTTGTTGATCGTAAGAGAGAGGTGGTCGACGCCCGACGCCGGAATCGTCTCGGGGGTGTACGAGAAGTGGCTGGGGCTGCCGGGCGCCTCCGCGTACAGCAGCCAGCTGCCGGACGGGGCAGGGAACGTGGTCACACCTGTGGCGTTGGTCTTGTTCTCGGAGAGCGCGAATCCGGGGTAGTCCGGTGAGATGAGCTCCACAGTGCCGCCATTCACGCCGACGCCGCCGTACGTGACCGTAGCGTTGACGGTGGCGTTGTAGCTGACGAACGACACGTCCGATATCGTGCGGGTGACCGAGGTCGTCAGATTCGTGGCGCTCTCCCAGTAGTACTTCGGGGCGGAATTCGCCGGCAGGATGGCGCACTCCTGGAACGGTCCGCCGCAGCCGCTAGAGTGGATGTCGGCCTGCGGCGCTACGGAGAGGCCCCACCAGCCGATGGCCAGGGTACCGTTGGTGTTCGAGGAGGTGAACTCGAAAGAGCCCCCGGCGCCGGTGGTGGTGGTGTAGACCGCGTGGGTCGCGGAGGAGGTCAACTGAACGGTGGCGCCAGTGGGGACACCAAAGCCGTTCGATTGCAACACCACTCCCGAGATCACGTAGTTCGGCGACGACGCCAGGGCCCCCGGAAGCGCGGTGAAGGCAGTGAGGATCACCAACGCCGCGACGAGGGTCAACAGGGCGTGCCGCAGACGAGGCGGTAGCCTGCCACCCATACGGTTTTTCACTCTGCCGGCCCGGCGGTTTTCCGCCGAGACTCGGGCGCGAACCCGGCCCCTCTACTTATAGCTTGCTCGCCGAAGGAGCGATGTTTCCGGCGTGTCGCGGTTTCGCAAGTTCCGGGTGGGTCCGGAAGGCTCCGGATCAGCGGTAGATGGCCTGCACGGCCTCTTCGCGCTTCCGGGCCACGCGCTCGCGCAGGAGCTGCTTCGTGAACTCTTCGTAGAAGCGCAACGCCTCCGCATCGACCGACGGCCGGACGAGCTTAAGGGCCTCGTCGAAGTGGTGCATCGTGACTTTCCGGGCCGACAGGCTCTCTCGGATCGCGACAAGACCGGCTTCGCGGCAGAGGGCGGCGAGATCGCTGCCCACGTAGCCATCGGTTCGTTGGGCGATCTCGGCCAAGTCCACGTCCTGGAGCGGCATGTTGTGGCTATGCACCTTGAGCACCTCGAGCCGGCCGGTGACGTTGGGCGGTTCGACGTAGAGCAGCCGGTCGAATCTTCCCGTCCGCAGAAGCGCCTCGTCGAGGATGTCGGGCCGGTTCGTCGCCGCCAGCACCAGCACGCGCTCGAGGGATTCGAGTCCATCCACGGAGGTGAGGAGCTGGTTCACGATGCGCTCCGTCACGCCACTCGACGTCTGGAGACCCCGACGCGGGGCGATCGCGTCAATCTCGTCGATGAAGACAATGGACGGGGACGCCTGACGGGCCTTCTTGAAAATGACCCGGATCGCCTTCTCACTTTCCCCGACCCACTTTGACATGATCTCCGGCCCCTTGACGGAAATGAAATTCGCTTGGCTCTCGGTGGCCGCGGCCTTGGCCAAGAGCGTCTTTCCGACGCCGGGTGGCCCGTACAGCAGGATGCCCCGCACCGGCTCGATGCCCATGTGGGTGTAGACCTGCGGGTTCCGGAACGGAAGCTCCACCGACTCGCGCAGTTCCTGTTTCACCCGGTCCAAGCCGCCGATCTCATCCCAGTGCGTGCTCGGAATCTCGATCGTCACATCGCGGAGGCTCGACGGCTCGATCTGCTTGAGCGCCTCTTTGAAGTCCTTCTCGGTGACCTTCATCCGCTCGAGGAGCGGAAGCGGGATCGGCTTGTCGAAATCGATCTCGGGAAGGTACCGGCGCAGCGCGCGCATCGCCGCTTCGCGACCGAGTGCGGCGAGGTCCGCCCCAACGAAACCGTGGGTGAGCATCGCGAGCTCATTGAGGATCCGCTCCCGTTCCTTCTCGGAGCCTTCCATCGGCATCCCGCGAGTGTGAATCTGCAGAATTTCGAGACGACCGGCCTGGGTCGGTACGCCGATCTCGATCTCCCGGTCGAATCGGCCGGGACGTCGAAGGGCCGGGTCGATGGCCTCTTCCCGGTTGGTGGCGGCGATGACGATGACATTGCCTCGGCCGGAAAGTCCGTCCATCAAAGTGAGCAGCTGCGCGACCACCCGGCGCTCGACCTCGCCCACGACCTCATCTCGGCGGGGTGCGATAGAATCGAGCTCGTCGATGAAGATCACTGACGGAGCGTTCTTCTCGGCTTCCTCGAACTTCTCTCTCAGCTCCTTCTCGCTCTCCCCGTAGTACTTCGAGATGATCTCGGGACCCTGAATCCCGATGAAGTGCGCGCCGGCCTCGTTGGCGACGGCCTTCGCGATGAGCGTCTTGCCGGTGCCCGGAGGGCCGTAGAGCAGCACTCCCTTCGGGGGCGAGATCGCCAGGCGGTCGAACAGCTCGGGGTGCTTGAGTGGGAGCTCGATCATCTCCCGGACGCGGCCGAGCTTCTCTTTGAGGCCGCCAATATCCTCATAGGCCACGCGAGGCGCGGCGACCTCGGTCTCGGTGACGCTCTCGCTCTTGATCGTAATCAGGCTCTGGGAGCCGACTTGGACAATCCCCTTCGGCTGAGTCGACACCACCATGAACGGCAGCGATCCGCCCATCAGGAACACGCCGGGAATCACGAAGACGTCGCCGCGGACGAATGGGCGATGGGCGAGCGCCTTCGAAACAAACGCCTCGAGTCCCGGTCCGAGCTCCATCTTGGCCGCACCCGAGTAGATGGGAGCGATTGTGATGGCCTCGGCGACGGGGCAGTCGACCCGCTGCACCATGACGCGGTCGCCGATGCTCACCCCCGCATTGCGCCGGACGACAGCCTCGATTCGGACGATGCCCTTGCCCTCGTCGTCCTGCTGGGCCCGATTGACGACGGCCGCGGTAACCTTCCGTCCGCGGATCTCGATGACATCCCCTACTCCGACCTTCAGACGCTGGCGGGTACTCACGTCGAGCCGCGCGGTGCCAAGGCCGATGTCTTGCTGGAAGGCTTCGGCGACTCGTAGGGTGATCGCTTCGGCCATCCGCTCTCCAGTGTGCCTAGGGAACGATTTCAGGGGTAGTTCAGTTAAAAGGGTTCGCTTGAACCGAAACGTTCAGTACTCCGAGGGAAGCCCGTCCCAGCGGCCCGCCGGGGCCCCCATAGTCATCGAACGGCCTTCCCCTCATGGGAATCTAGTAAAGGTCGGCGAGACCTGGGAATTCTGCGAATGTCCCTAGATCTGTTTGGCAGAGGAGAGGAGGCTCGGCTAGCTCAGGGAAGAGACCGTTTACTTCGGTTTCCCTATTCCGCGTGAGTTTCGAGGAGCATAGTGTGACGGCGAGGAGTCAAACCAGAGGTTGGATGGGGGTTTGGATCGGGATTCTGGTCCTCCTCTTCATCCCCCCGGCGTGGGGGGGAGTCTTCCATACTGGGTCCGCGACGAGCGGCGTCCCTGCCCCCCATCAGATCGGGCTCATCCCGTCGGCCTCCTCTGCCTCCTTTGACTACTTCAATCAAACGTACCACCTCGTGAACTACGACCCGATGGAGGCCTATGTCAACTCCAAGCCGGGGTATCAGTACCCGACCCTCTCCAGCGATAGCGAACAACCAGCAGGAATCTACTATGTTCAGAACGAAACGGATGGTACCTATCCGTTCGTCGAGCAGTCGCTCTCCACGAATAACGTGACCACAATCGCTGACATCATTCCTCTCTACCAGAAGTTCGCGGGGTACGCCGCGATGATCGACAACGAGTTCTTCCTGGAGTACGGATACGACGTTGCCCTGTTCTTTGGCACCACGACGCTGAGTACCGACCAGTACTCCCTTGAGTTGGTGAACCTCAGCTCTGGCTATCTGTACATGTGGAACACGACCTGGAAGACGAGCGCGGCGAACCAGCAGGTCCAGTACCTCGGAAACGACATCGTCGCGGTCATCTCCGCGAACGGCACTATCGAGGGGTTCAATCTCTCCTCGCGCCAGCAGTGGGACATGTACCCTGCCTTACTCCCCTGGTTCGAGGCGAACAACGTCTACTGGCTGCCCCAGATGTCTCAACTGATCGACGTGCGCGCCGACGGCGCCACGGCGGACACGGTCGAGGTGCTCGGGGAAATCCCGGGTCCAGAGCCAACATTCGATTCGTACCAAATCTACCCGTGGGGAAGTGGCATCCCGGTCAACGGAGTGAACGGAGTCGCCTTCAACGCCTCGTACTCCTCCGGAACGCCCGCCTTGCTCCTCAGTGTAGGGGAAGGGAGCTCCGATGGGCACTTGCAGTACGACGTCCTCTTCACCTACGAAAACAGCTCGCTGAGCCCGACCAACATCTTCGCGTCGTCGACGGACAACGGGAACTGCAACGACGGAACCACGTCGGCGGGGATACTGGCGCAGAGTTACGTCATCACGTCGAGCTACCTGTTCTGCGAAGCCCGAGCGGCCTTCCCCGTCGAGAACGTCTGGGATCCGTGGAACAACAGCTACCTCTCCACCAACATCACTCCAAACTCGCTCACCTGCTACAACCAGTGCTTTGAGGGTCTCTACGCCCCCAACATATCCTGGCTGCTGAACTTCAACGCGACCGCAATCCTGGCGGGGGGGCCGACGAACCCCCCCTACAACGTCGTGTACGACTACCACAATTCGAGCGACCCGTACTTCACCCCTCCCGGCTGGCCCACCCAACTGAAGGTCGGAGCAGTGACCACCACGACGATTCCGCTCAGCTGGGTCAATCCCTTTGGGACAGTATTGAACGACACCGTCCACCAGGGTACCGTGTGTGGACAATATTCCACCAATTACTCTCTGGGAAGCGCGGGAACCTCCTACACGGCGGTCGGGCTGTCCTCGGCCACCTCCTATTGCTTTGCCGTCTCCTCGTGGAATTCCATGGGTCAATCGCACTTGAGCCTCCCGGCGATTGGCACGACGTTGCCGGACGCTCCGACCTCACTGGTCGTTACCGCGGTCACCGACTCCACGGTGTCGCTGTCTTGGACGAACCCATCCGGAACGGTCGTCAACGACACGGTGTTTTGGAGCAGCGGCTCTTGCGGAAATTACTCTCGCGCCGCTTCAACCAACGGCGCGTCGACTTCCGCCACCTTAACCGGACTGGCTCAGGGCACGAGGTATTGCCTGGCGGTCGAAGCGTGGTCGGAGGGGGGGAACTCCACACTTAGCAATGATGTTAGTCCCAGGACGGCCCAGGTTCCGTCTGCTCCTGTGGACTTAACGATAGTCCGGACGACGACCAGCGCGGCGACGTTGGCCTGGACTAACCCGGGCGGAGGGGGACTACTCAACGACTCGGTGTATCAAGGGGCATCGTGCGGTAACTATCCCATCATTCGTTCGGTGGGCATCGCCGGGACGTCTTACACGGAGACGGGGCTGGCCCCTGCCACGTCCTATTGCTTCGCAGTCTCGGCCTGGAACTCCACTGGGCAATCACCATTGAGCTCTACGGTGATGGCCACAACGCTCCCTGCTCCTCCGAGCGACCTGGCGGTCTCCGCCTACAACTTCACATCCATTTCCCTCAGCTGGTCTAACCCGAACGGCACGCTCGTCAATGATACGGTGTTCTGGACGAGCGGATCGTGCGGGACCTATTCCGATGCCGCTTCCCTGGGCTATAGCGGAACTTCCTACACTATTGCTGGACTGAGACCTGGAATCGTCTATTGTGTCGCGGTCTTGGCCTGGTCCGCCGGGGGTCCGTCGGTCCTCAGCCTGACCGTAACTCAGAAGACTCGAGCTACGGTCCAGCCGGTTTCTCCCTGGCGCGCCGTATGGCCGCCGGTGTTCGGGGTGCCGAGCCTCGGTCCATTCTTCTGGATCGGACTCGGCCTCCTAGTGGTGGGGGCCGTCGTCCTCGTGCGCTACCGGCGAATGATCACGGGGCCGGCGCTCATCGGAGCCGGAGTCGTCCTGCTCTTCCTGATCGCGGTTTGAGCCAAAGCAATACGCAGCCAGTTGCTCGGGCCGCAGTCTCCCAATTCCGCGAGAACCCGAGACCCGGATATATACCTCGTTGGGGGACGTAAAATTCCCGGTTGACTTTCGTGATTTCGTTTTCGACGGGAGCAGGTTCTGGCCCAATGCAGAACCATCCCAAGGGGACTGGAAAGAAGTGTTCAAGTACCGAGTGGCGGTTCGGAAAGCGCCGACGGAAGGCAGTCGATGGCCATGGTGTGCATCTCGTGCGGATGGGTTCCGAGCGAAGCGGGCGAAGAGCGCGATATCGTGGAATACACGGTACCCGGCGGGTCTGGAACGCGGACCCTTTGCACAGATTGCCTCGAAGCCGCGAGCGGAGCCTGGGTACTCAAATCCCTGCCCCATTCGAAAGTTGTGGCCCCGAATGCGGCGTAAGCTCACCACCAAATTGCCGGAGAAGGGAAGCGGCATAGCCTCCCGTTGAATGTCGGGGTTTCGATCCCGGCGGGTTCACCAAGGGCCCGCCACTTTCTCGGGAAATTCGGTGTCCTTCCGTTCGATCCGGTTCTTTGCGGCCTGGGCGCAGTTTCCCCGGTCTTAGCCCACCCTCGAACCGCGGTGATCGTAACGGTACGGTGACCCTCGCGGAAGTTAGTGGAGTTCCGCTTCGTGCTCGTGGGGCCAGTTCCCGGGTCAACATGTCAAGGTGCCTGAGACCAGCGCAATGGGGACACCAGCCTTCCTCGTACGCCACCAGCGCCTCCACAATGCAGTGGGTGCAAAGCTGGCGGTGACAGTCGGGACAACGTCGCCAGATTTTTGGTTCCCGAATCAGCTGGCGGCAGTCCGCGCACCGAGTAGGGTGCGATAAGGAATTCCCCGAGGGGATCCGGTGGGCAGCGTGAAGTTTTGCTGGCGATCTGTTCGGCCTCAAATGTGGAGGGGTAGGATCGAGTGCCTCTGTCAAGACCTGAGTCCCGAATGCCGCACCCCCGATTGAAGTCCTGCTGACAGTGGTCCGTCGCGCGGTCGCAGGGGTCGTGTTCGCGCTTACACTGGGCTCGGCCGCGTTGTCCGAGGTGCTAGCAAGAGGGTGGGGGGTGAGAACAACGGGGCCGCCGAAGGGGGTTCTCATGCCCCAGTCGATACCGTCGTCTTCGAAATACGAGGGTTCCAGGACGACCGGCTCGCCCTCCTCGTGTAATTGGGGTCGCCCAGCCCGAGGCGCTACGTAGGCGGTCTCTGGTACAGGGCCAACCAGCTCGACAGGCAAGCGCCCAACCGAGGGAGACCAAGATTCCCACAAGAATTCGGCCGGGTCCGACCTGCCCGTGGCGGAGATCCTAGCGCGTACATCCGATCTGGCAGGGAACTCCCGAGGCGAATGACCCGTGCACGATGGAGTCCGTCCCAATCCCACCACCGCAAAGCCGGGGTTGACGTCGACGAATCCTGTGGGCAAGGGACCGGGCGCAACGGAGGGATTGGCTGGGGTTTCGGTCGTCGCCCGCGGCCTCACCGCGGTCGAGCCAGCGAGCATCCCTGCTCCCGCTAAGAGAAGTGCTACGGAGACGTAGTGGCCCCAGGCGAGTTGTCCGGCCAGGGTGAGAGAGAGACCGATTCCGCTGGTAGCGGCGCTCCCGACGAGCAAGGCATACCGGTGGGTTCGAGCAGCCCA
>JASHQC010000055.1 GCA_030037735.1 Thermoplasmata archaeon | reverse complement strand
ACATCATGCGCACGATTGTGCACCAGAAGCTCAAGATCCCGGCGAGGAACGGTGATGCGCCCGAGGTCGACCGGGTTCCCCATCGTTCCTACGATTTTCAGCCTCGGCCCACTCCTTGCCTCTCGTGCGCCCGAATCTTGAGTTCTGAGGACGATTGATCGAAGCGCCGTCCGGAGCGAACCCTATTACGGGAGGCTCGATGGCCCGACGGGGGATGGTATGACCGCGGAGCCGATCGCCCTGATCGAAGAGTTGCCGATGGCCGTCGAGGACCTCTGGGCCCTCTGGACGGAGCCCGAAAGGGTCACCCGCTGGCTGGCCGGGGGGGCCAATATCGACCTGAAGGTGGGGGGAATGTACCAGATCTTCGGGCACCTAGTCGACCGACCCTTGCGCGAATCGGTCGGGGGGCCGATACTGGGTCTCGAAGAAGAGTACGTCCTCAAGGTCGCCTGGAAGCTCCCCTCCGAGCTCGGGTCCGCGGCCGGCGGGGCCACTCCTCCTACAACCCTCGGAGTGTGGTTCCAGCCGATGGGCCCTGCCCGAACCCGGCTGCGATTGGAACATGACGGATGGCGCGACGGCGAGGAGTGGGCCGCGGCACGGAGTTGGCATAGCGCCGCTTGGACCACTGCGTTTGAACGGTTGAAGAAAGGTGGCTTGCCGACGTGACATAGGGTTCACGGCCGCGCGGGTGCTACGGGGGCCGCGGCTGGGACCGGCGCATCCGGCGGTGCAAGGCCCGATGGCGCGACCTGGGGCGGAACGGGAGGCGATGCACGTGCGCCCACTCCAGGGACCCGACCCCGGGGGCGAGTACCCAGGGCCAGAAACGAAGCGAGATTCCGAGCGGAGCCAGCCGCCGGAAGTACCCGTCTGCCGAAATGAGGAAAGGGAGAGTAGAGATCACCTGGGTGTTCGCTGAGAACTGGAAGTTCCGGACCAGCTAGGGGGCATGTTGCGTCGGTTCCTCTTGGGCGAGAAGATAGGTCATGCAGCCGAGGTCGGCGAAGAGGCCGCTCAGGCCTAGAGCGTTGTTCGCAGTGGTGAAGTCCAGGTTGAGCCCGATGGTCGAATGCATCCCCAGCGACCCGTACAGCGGGCAGAACAGGTACGGTTCGATGGAGACCAAGGGCAGGAGGAGCAGGTTGAGAATGCGAGTGGAGGCGGTGTCGAAGGGGAGGTTCCCCAGCATCTTGGAGTAGCGAGTCCGCACGCGGATCGGCACGACGAAGATGAATCCGAGCTCGATCAGGCTCGAGATGACGTCGCTGCCAGTCTTGGGAATGACCCAGCTAACGGGGACGATGGCACTGATTGAGAGCGCGAGCCCGAACACCAGGCCGGAGAGCGACTCGACGCGGACATGGAATAGCGCGTCGGAATCCACTTTCTCTTCCATGCCGGTCCGCGCGGGCAAATGGCCGTGCCTGGGAGCGTAAACGTCGGGTGGAGGAGCAAGGTGGGTGGGCCCATTGCGGCCGGCGTGCAGGCGGCGGGCTTTAGAAGAGGGCGACGCTACGGCCCGCCGGAAGGCGAGGCATGAAAGCAGAGGAATACCGGCTCTCGATCGACGTCGACTTCGCGAACCTCGCTTTCCGTGGGACCGTCCGTTTGACCGGGGAACTAGACAGCCCTTCGTGCCGGCTGAACGCCGTGGGGTTGGAGGTGAGCCGGGCCGTGTCGGCCGGCCAAACGCTCTCCGTCCAGCTGTTACCAGCCACTCAGGAGGTCCAGTTGGAAGGAATCCCGGCCGGGGCTCGACAGGTCGAGCTGGACTTTTCGGGCAAAGTGCTAGAAGAGAGCCTGCTCGGTTTCTATCGGTCCCACCAGCCACCCGGGTACGTGCTAGCCACCCAGTTTGAGTCCACGGGAGCCCGGCGAGTCTTCCCCTGCCTGGACCGGCCCGATCAGAAGGCTACATTCGACGTGGACGTTACGGTCGATTCCGGCCTCTCGGTCATTTTCAACATGCCGGCGTCTGAAACCGCTCCATCGGACGGGCGGCAGCGGATCCGTTTCGCAAAGACGCCCCGTATGTCGACGTATCTCATTTTCCTCGCGATCGGGAAGTTCGACTCTCTTCAAGAAGACGGGCCCGGAACCCGCGTGGCAGTATGGACTCCGCCCGGAGATGCCGAGAAGGGACGATTCGCGCTTGGAATTTCCCAGCGAGTGCTCAAGGAGTTCGAGAACTACTACGGCGTGCCGTACCCCCTGCGTAAACTGGACCTGGTCTCCCTCCGAGAATTCGGCGCCGGGGCCATGGAGAATTGGGGGGCGATCTCGAGCCGGGAGCTCTTGCTGCTGGCCGACGAGCGCACGCCTTCCGGTCTACGACGGTCCATCGCCACGGTCACGGCGCATGAGATTGCCCATCAGTGGTTTGGAGACTTGGTGACCATGCAATGGTGGGATGACATCTGGCTCAACGAGAGCTTCGCCTCGTTCATGGCCTTCAAAGTGCTCGACCGGCTGGGGGACAGCCCGGGCATCTGGAACGACTTTTTGCTCGGCGAGATGGCCGGCGCGCTACTGGGGGACTCGCTCGTCTCCACTCACCCGATCCGGCAAGCGGTGGAGTCCCCGGAGGAGATCGATCAGATCTTCGACGAGATCAGCTACGGCAAGGGGGGGAGCGTGCTCCGGATGCTGGAGGGCTTCATCGGCCACGAGGCCTTCCGACAAGGTGTCCACGACTATCTCATTAAGTTCCAGTACGGGAACGCGCGGGGGGAGGACCTCTGGACAGCCCTCGAATCCGCCGCGCACCAGCCTGTCTCGGACCTGATGCGACGGTGGGTCGAGCGACCCGGCCACCCGGTTCTGATCGTCCATCGAGGGCCGGACGGGGTCCACTTGGAGCAACGTCGGTTCTCCATCCACGGGGACCACCCCCGACAGTTTTGGCCGGTTCCGTTGGTAGCCCGGGCGAACGGGACGGCCGTGCGGACACTCATGGCGGGACCGGAGATCACCCTCCAGGTTCCGGCGGACGCTGAAATCCTGCTCAACGAAGGGGCGCTCGGATTCTACCGGGTGCTCTACGACGGGCCGACGTACGACCGCATCCTGGCCCGGTTCGCGGGTCTCTCGCCCGCCGAGCGCTGGCTGATTACCCAGGACCTGTTCGCTTTCCTGCTGTCGGGGGACGCGCCGTTCGACCGTTGGAGGTCGTTCGTCGAGAAGTCCTTGGATGAAACCGATCCCCTCGTGGTGCAGGGCATCCTGGACCAGCTCCGCCAGCTGGTTCTGCCGCTCTACCACGACGCTCTCTTCGTCGACCTCTATCGCCGGGTGTACGCCACGCAAACGGCACGGCTCGGGTTCACGTCCCGGCCCGGGGAGACCGACATGGACCGACGCTTGCGGGACGTTGCCATCCGGGGCCGGATCCTCTTCGACCAGGAGTTCGCGGCCGAGATGGCCGCGAAGTTCCCTGAATATGACCGGCTCGACGCTGACCTGCGCCAGGCGGTCGCCCTCGCCTACGCCCAAGTTGGCGGGGGTGCGGTCGCCGAGGAGTTGTGGAAGCGGTTTCGGGAGGGAGACGACGCCACCCAAAATCAGATAGTGCGGGCGCTCGGGTTCTTCGAAGACCCCGCGGCGCTGGCGGCCACGCTCGACCGAGGCAGCCGGGGCGAGATACCGATCTCCCAGTTTCCGTTCGCGTTGGTGGAGGGCCTGAGACGCCCCGCGACGAGACCGGTGGTCTGGGAGTGGTTTATCCAGAACGGAGAGAAATTCCTTCAGGGCCTGGCCGGGACCTCGACCCTCCACTTCGTGGTCGAGTACCTGGTCTTGTCCGAGGGGACCGACCACCCGAAGGAAATTCGCGACTACTTCACCCAGCACCCGATTGTGGGCGCAGAACGCGGAGTCCAAAAGGGCCTCGAGTACGCGGAGTTGTTCGCCGGCCTGCGCACACGGCGGGAAGCCGGAACGCCGTCTGACCGTTCGCACTAGTGGAGCGGCCCTACGAGCCAGACCCCGCCGGGGCTAGAGAAACCCGCTCAACAGGTCGTGCCGGGAGACGATCCCGACGAGCGTGCCGTTCTCCATCACGGGGAGCCGGTTGATTTTGTGCTCCATGAGGAGCCGGATCGCATCGTCGAGCGAGTCGTTCACGTTCACGGTGATGGGCCGGCTCGACATCGCGTGCCGGACCCGGGTGTTCTCGAGGATCGTCCGGCACTCTCGGGGGAGATCGCTCCGACGCGCCTTTGTCGAATCCAGAATGAGGTCGAAGATACCGCCCGGCAAAGAGAGGCCGGCGCGCTCGTGAAGGACGCGGACGATGTCCTTCTGGCTTAGCACTCCTACGAGGCGCGGGCGCCGGTCGACAACGGGCAATCCAGACACGCCGTGCGTGCTCATGAGAGAAGCCGCCACCTCGAGGGAGGCTTCCGGCCTCACGGAAATCACGGGCCGGGACATCACATCGCGCACGACGTACCCGTAGAACCCGAGGCCCCGACGCGGCCGTTCCGATCCGCTTCCCTTAGCCCGAGCGGAGTCAGATTTCCGCGTCCGCCCGGGACCCGTCGGCATGCCCCACGGAGTCTCCGTTGAGGGATTAGGCCTTCGGAGGCTGGACCTATCCCAAGGGACGTTCAAGCGAATCGGGGCTCGTCACGGCGGAACCGTCACTTTGACCCTTCACCGAAGGGTCAAAATACCCCCCTTTCGTGGCGTCGGCGTGTACGGCACACCCGGCGCGCCGAGCTACGTCCCGCCTTCGGGGTCGACCGCGAAAACGCTGATTTTGGTCGGCTTGATTTTCGAGTTGATTTTTGCCTTGGTTTATCTATTTGTCCTTGGCGTGGTCGCCTTTGTCTTCGCGGCTGCCGGAGTCTTTCCCGTATTCGGTGTATTTTACATCGGAGTGGGAGTGATTGGATTCATTTTCCTCTACCTAGTTTGGATGTTTTGCTACAAGCCCGTTCAGGAGGGACGCTACCAACAGGCGAGGACGCCGACCCTCATCTTCGCGATCCTCTCGCTCGTTACGATCAACATCATCGCGGGCATCCTCTACCTGATTGCTTACATCAAGCTCGGGGACGCAGTGCGGGAGCAGCAGATGCCCCCTCCCGGCTATCCGGGCGCGGCACCGATGATGACGCCTGGAATGGCCCCGTATGGGGGTCAACCCATGCAGCAGCCCATGCAACCAATGCAGCCCATGCAGCAGCCGATGGGGCAGCCCATGGGGCAGCCGATGCAACCGATGTCGGCACAGCCCATGACGCCGCCCCCCGCCCCCACGCCCACCGCTGCGGTCATCTGCCCCCGGTGCGGGAAACCGGCGACCTACATTCCCCAGTACAACCGGTACTACTGCTACACGGACCAACAGTACGTTTGAGCGGGCGGTCCGTCAGTACGCCGCTGAATTCCCAGCCCCACGTCGGCGCTAGGACGAAGAGCGTGGAGCGTGCGGAAAGCCTGGCCGAAGCGCTCGAGCGCCGTCGAGGGAGAAAGCGGAAGTATCGTCCCCGGTATCGTCACGTACGGCCGACGCAGAGGCCCTCCCGGGGCCCGGTCCGAGGCCGATCCTGAGCGTAAGGAATCCCATGCCGTGTCCGAAGTGTCCACATCCGGATTCGGATCATGTCCAGCGCCCCCCGCCCACGGTTCCGTTCTGCATGAAGTGCCAGACCTGGTGCCTCGACCCCCGGCCCAAGGCCGTCTGGCGCGGAGTGAAGACCTAGGCCGGTCTGGCCGTCAGCCCGCCCGGCCGCGAAGCCTCTCGACGATCCGTCGCGCTGTGCGGCGCGCCATCGACATGATCGTGATCATCGGGTTTACTCCGGGGGCGGTGGGGAACACGGAAGCGTCGGCGACGAAGAGGTCCTCAGCGGTCCACACTTCCCCTGTGGGCCGTACCGCGCTCATCCGAGAATCCGTTCCCATGGGACAAGAACCCATGAGATGGGCGCTGAACATCGTACAGCGGTTGGGAGCCAGGCTGCGCTCGGCCACCGCATCAAGGAACTGCTGAAACTCGCCTTCCGAGAGCCGATCTCCTGCCGCGCGGACCTCCACCGGGAGGCTGTGGAGGGTAACGAGGCTCTTCGCCCCGGCCGCCGCGAGGACGCGCCCGGTTTCTTGGATTCCCCGTTGGACCTCCCTGCGGTCCTCCGGGGACAGGAGGTACTCGATGCGTGTACCACCCCGCGAGTCAATTGTCACTCGGCCACTGCTCCGCTCCCTCAGAAGGACGATCGTTCCGGTGGAATGCCGGTACCGCTGGAGCATCCAGTCCTTGTGCATGCGCCCGTCCCGCCATGGCGTCGCCAGCGCGAACAGCCCCGGATGCGCCGGAGAGGCCTCCATCCAGAAACCGTGCCCGCTTCCTTCCCAGTCCAGGAACTTGGTTACAGCCACGGTCTGGGGGGGACCGGCCCAGCACCGGACCTCCTCGGCGAACTCACCGGCGACCGCGGTCGTCGGATGCAGACGGAGACCCCGGCCGATCGGTCGGGCGGTGAGCCCCGACCGTTGCAATAGCGCAGGGGTCTGGATCGCCCCGCCGGCGGCGACCGCCACGCGGCACTTGACCCGTACGTCCCATTGGGCACCGTCCGGCCCGAGATATCGGCCCCGCACG
>JASHQC010000054.1 GCA_030037735.1 Thermoplasmata archaeon | reverse complement strand
GCCTAGCGATGCATCGATTCTAGTAACATTCCGATTCCGACGATCATAATCCCGACCCCCGCAATCACGATTCCCGCCTCTAGGGTCGAAAAGAAGTTCGCGATGACGGTGTTGGGGGACGCGCAAGTTCCCTGGAAAAAACATTTGACGTTCGCGAGGCTAATCCCGGAAACGACCACGCCGGTTCCGACCAGCAGTTGTCCCAGCATCTTTGCGGCCCCGCCCCTTCGCTTCCAATTCATGGCTTCCTCCACAGCCACGCCAACTGGAGTCGGACTGCGAGATTCCATCCAGATATTCCTCGCGAAAGGCCGATGCCGAGTAAGTAGATATTAGGACGGCCCGCGCATGGGCCTCGACCTGACTTGGATCCGGCATTGACTTCTCCGCAACTTCCTCCGGAGAAGTCTTCGAAGCTCCCTTTCCTCCGGGGGGCAACGATCGTGTTGTGCCGGCCAAGGAGCGCTACCCGTACCCGAGATCCAACGCTACTCACTCTTACGACAGATCAGCCAAGGTACGTTCGTGAGACAGACCCATCGAACTGTCCCTCCTCGGCCAAGATGGTCAACATAGATCCCGGCGCGAGGGGAGTACCCATGTAGAAAAAGATCTCGTCTGAGGTGGAAAGCGAAGAGGTTCCAGGGGAAAGCTGCCCCTGCGGCGCCGTGCCATTCGTGCAGGTTAAGTTTGTGGACGTCGTCTCTGAACTCCACCCTTGCCCGCCAGTGCCGTTCCACAACCCGATCGCTGAGCCGTAAGCCGACACGACACACACTTCACGAATCGTGATGACTAAGCCCGAGGAATTCGTGGCCGAGAAACTGAGATCCTTCAGAGGAATCGGCGCCGCGGAGGTCACCGTCAGATTGTATGTCGTAGAAACGGCTCCTCGGATGACAGGGCCTAGGCCGAGGCCAAGCTGGAGTGGAACAGGACCTGCTTTAGGGAGCCCACCTTGGTGCGTCCCAACTTCGTATTCAACGTAGAAAGCCAGCGAAATGGCTACAATCGCGGCCAGAACAACAAAGAGGCGTTGATTACGTTCGTTCAGTTCGTCCCACATGGATTGGAACACGAAGGACATGTCACCGGCATGCTTGTGAATTGCCATCCACATTTGGCATGGCTGAACTCGGTAAGCTGATCGCAGACGATTCCTCTTCAGCCGCAGATGTAGAGGAGTCTCCGGCGTGCAGACCATCTAGGAACCGTCAGATTCCACGGCAATCACCGGAACTTCGGAGCCGAACACTCACGTCGAAATTTCCGCTCGACCCGGGCCCCGGTCCAGTCGGTCGACGGATCTCGGTTTCCACAGAAGAGCAACCAGAAGAGCACCGAGCGGAACCGCCGTGAGGTAGACCCACACGTCGGTGAATGTCCCGGAGAGGAGGGCCGGAGCGAGAGTGCGAGCGGGGTTGAGCGAACTTCCCGTCCAAGGCCCGATCACGTACGTGGAGAGCGCTACGACCGATGGGGGGAGTAGGATTCGCCAGCGGCCTCGACCTTCGCCGTAGTCAGACAGAGCGAACACTGCCGCGACGAGTGCGGCAGTGAAAGCGAGTTCCGACGGAAATGCCCTTAGAACATTGCCATCAGTCGGCACGGTCGCCCCCAGGCGGGCGAGATTGCCCAGCACAGTTAGCACGAACCCGCTTCCGAGCAACGCTCCGCCGACCTGGCCAATGACGTACAACGGCACCTCTCTCCACGCAATCCGTCCGCTCCCGGCGAGCGCCAGCGTGACGGCGGGATTGAGGTGAGCTCCGGATAATCGGATGAACAGTCGGATGGGAATCGCGACCGCTAGGAACCACGCTCCGGCCATCAGGACGAGCGGAATTCCTCCGAGTCGAGCGGAGGCAACGATCGTACCGGTTCCGATTCCGACTAGGAGCGCAGTCCCGGCGGCCTCGGCGGCTATGCGGACCGGCATCGATCTCCTCAACGGCTAACGACGCGAGCCCGGTCCGCCGCGCGCCGGTCCGAAAGGACAAGTTCCCTTCGAAGCCCCTCGATGCGAGACCGGATCTCATCCCTCACGGCTCGGAACCCGGCGTCGTCCAGTTTGGCGGGGTCCGGGAGGGCCCAGTCTCGGACCTCGAGAGACTTGAGGTGGGCTGGACAACTCGCATCATCGAGACAGCCCATCGTTATCCGGATTCGCGCCCGATCCATCATCTCCGTCGAGAGGAGTTGAGGGGGATGACTCGGGAGCTCGAAACCCCGCTCCTCCAGCATTGTCTTCGTGCGCGGGTTAGCCACCCGAGCGGGACGTGTTCCGGCGGACGTCGCCCGCCACCCCGGCGCGGGATGGGCGTTGAAAATCGCCTCAGCCATCAACGATCGGCATGCGTTCTCGACGCACACGAACAGTACGAGCTTCTCCGGCATTAGCCTCAGGGGCCGCAGCAACAACAGCAGCCGCAACAACACTGCGTATCCGTCGGCCGGTCGCAACTCGGTGCCTGGTGGGATGGTTCTGGCATCGAACCCTCATCCACTTCAATATGTGAAGTGCTCATAAGGCGGCGCTACGTACGGACATAGTGTCGCAGTCCCGTCCGGGCGAGCTCGAGTGCCCGTGTCCACCGATTGGTCTGATCGATGTGGTGGGCAAGAAGTGGGCCGTCTGCGTTGTCTCGCTCTTGGGGAAGTACGGCACGCTGCGTTTCGGACCGATCCAGAACTGTCTTTCGGGGGTCAGCCCCGCGACGCTAACGACCACGCTCCGTTCCCTCGAGCGGGCTAGGCTGGTCCGTCGCGTCCCGACCGAAGGCCCACGAGGGATGGTGAGGGCCTACGCCTTGACGGATTCGGGGTCTTCGCTCTACCACAGTCTCGTTCCCCTCGCCGGCTGGCTCCAATCGAAGTGAGCACCCTTTCTCGGAGCATCTCCTCTCCGGGAGTCGCTGACCTCCGGCGGGAGAAGATCTGGCAGCTCTCGGCTCACGATGCGGCTCGAAGATCGGCGCAAGGCTAGCACGGAGTCGACCCGTGGGTCGAACCGGCAGTCGCTCGGGACCTCTTGTCCCAGCACGCCCGTCGCGCCGGACAGAAGAACCCTGACCTATCCTCGGCAACGTCGGGCCCTTCGATAGGGGCGAGGGTCCGGCTCCGCCACTCAGCATAAAGGCGTCATGGTCCCCGAAAACCTCGAACACGCCTCGTTCCGAACGCAAGTCTAAAATGGGGGGGCGTCGCTGTAAATGAAGGGTATACGTGTCCATGCGGACTCGGCGACGCCGGAATCATCGCGGGGTCAGCAACATTATCGCCGTCATCCTCCTTGTGGCGATGACGGTCGTTCTGGCCGCTGTGCTGTTCGCGTTCCGGCCCCCGATTCCCACCGCCACCAGCGCGATCTACTATACCCTCGACACAGGCACCACGGCCCCCACCTGGGGAGACTTGACCGATTGTGTGAACACCGCCGACCCGTCCACGTGCTCTCAGCAACCGGCCGTAGACATCGTCTTCACCACGCAATCGCCCGGAACGATGCCGGTCGCCGACCTCGAGTTCATCTTCATTTGCAACAACACGGTCTACCTCGAATCGACCCTGCCGAACTTGCTTTACATCCCGACCACGAACCACGCCGCGAACTTCGATTGCGTCGAGCCCGGCGGCAACTGCCTCCAGACGTGTGGCACGTACAACCCGGCGGAGGTGTTCGGTTACGACATCCCGTTCAGCCGCCTCGGCTTCTTCTGGCAGCTGACTCCGAACGCCACCTACCTCTCGGACGGCGACAGCATCGTGATGTACATCCATTCGACCACGTCTCCCAAGGACACGGGAGACGAGAGCTGCACGGGGGCCCATGGCGTGTGCGACACTGACGACTACCACGGCATTCCGTCGTGGTGCTTCGCCACGCCCGGCACATTGAATCCGCCCAACAACTGCTTCATCAAGATCGTCTACCTCGGTAACCCGCAAGCGACGGTGCTCACGATTCCGGTCTCGTCGCTCGCCGCTCCCGATTGACGGCGCCGGCGTCTCTGGCGGTGCCGCGTGCCACGCATCACGGCGAGGGCTTAAGGGCCGGCGCGTAGCTCGCCGCGCGGCGTGGCGACATACTTCGAGAGAATCGATCAGGCCGTCGAGCGCGCATACGCCGTGGCGCGCGTCGCGCGCGCGGTGGGGCTGGACCCGGAAGAGTACCCGGAAATCCCGCCCGCCCAGGACATGGCCACGCGGGTCGAGAAGCTCCTCGGACATCTCCCCATGGAGGGGATCTCGGAGGAGATCCGCGCGCTGGCCCGTGACTTGCCTCGTGATGAGGTGGCGGTCGAGATGGTCCGCGCTATCGTACGCGACCCCCGGCGAGGTTCCTCCGTGGAAGCCCGCCTCGATGCGGCGCTCCGGGTGGGACTGGCGATCCTGACCGAGGGCATCCTAGTCGCTCCGCTCGAGGGCCTAGCCGAGGTACATCTGCGGCGCTTCGGAGGCTCGGCCTACGTCGAGCTGTTCTACGCTGGCCCCATCCGAGCCGCCGGCGGCACGGCCCAGGCGATGTCCGTCCTGCTGGCCGACATTGCCCGGCGCGATCTCGGGGTCGATGCGTACCATCCACTCCCCGGTGAGGTAGAGCGGTACGTCGAGGAGATCCCCCTGTACAAGCACTCCCAGCACCTTCAGTACGTTCCGTCGGCCGACGAGGTCGCCACGGTGATCCAGCACGTGCCCGTCTGCATTTCGGGAGAGGCGACCGAGGGCGACCTCGAGGTGAGTGCGTTCCGGAATCTCCCCCGGGTTCCCACGAACGGACTCCGCGGAGGCGCCTGCCTCGTCATCGCCGAAGGACTGTGCCAGAAGGCGCCCAAACTGAGGAAGATCGTGCAGCGGCTGGGTCTCGACGGCTGGGAGTTCCTGGACCAGCTCGGGCGCCACGCCGATTCCGAAGAGAACGGAAACGCCCAGGGGCCGAAGTACCTCGCCGAGACGGTCGGCGGCCGGCCGGTGCTGGCCTATCCGCACCGCCCGGGAGGGTTCCGGCTAACCTACGGGCGGGCCCGGACCACTGGCCTCGCCTCGTGCGCGGTCAATCCCGCCACGATGAGAGTACTGCGGAATTTCGTCGCGGTCGGGACGCAGGTCAAGCTCGAATATCCGGGGAAGGCGACGGCGATGACGCTCTGCGACACGGTCGAGGGGCCGATCGTCGATCTGGACGACGGGACCCTCACTGCGGTCCATGACATCGACCGGGCCGAACAGTTGCTCCCGCGCATTCGACGAATCGTCGACTTGGGCAGCCTGCTCGTCCCGTTCGGGGAGTTCCTGGAGAACAACCGCCCGCTGGTTCCGGGCGCCTACACGCTCGAATGGCACTTGGAGGAGCTGAGGGAAGCCGGGGTGCCCCTAGATGATCGGGCGTACCATCCTACCTTTGCGGAGGCCGTGGAGACCGCGCGAGCGGCGAACGTCCCGTTGCACCCCCGATTCCTGCTGTTCTGGCACGACCTGACCTCCGGGGAGATCCGGGCGCTCTCGGAATACGTCGAGCGGGAAGGACGCTGGGTATCGAACGCCTTGGAGCTGCCGCGGGACCCGGAGGTGCGCGAAGTGCTCGTCCGCTTGGGGTTCCTCCACGCACCGCGCGGCGAGGGAACCCTCCGGGGCGAGGAGGAGCTCTCCCAGGCGTTCGTCGCAGGCCTCGGGCTCGTTCCGGGTCAGCACGGCCTCCTGCGCGTCGCACCGGTCGAGCCCGTGGACATCGAGCCCTTGGTCTATGTCTCGCGCCTCGCGGGAGTCAGGATCCCCGCCCGGGGACCCTCCCGGATCGGCGCGCGAGTTGGCCGGCCCGAAAAGGCCCGTCAGCGCAAGATGAGCCCGAACGTTCACGCGCTATTTCCCGTCGGCGAAGCCGGGGGGGTGCAACGATCCCTCCTCGAAGCGGCGCGCCAGAGCCAAGGCCGAGGCATCCCCACGCAGCTCGGGGTCCGGGAATGCCTGACATGCCATCGAACGACGGTCTGGCCTCGCTGCAGTTGCGGAGCTCATACTCGCGCAACGGGTCAGGTGACCACGCAAGCGCTCTCGGTGGCGCCCATCTGGGCGCAGGCGATCGAGCGGCTCGACCTGCGCCGCGCTCCACCCAACGTCAAGGGCGTGAAGGGACTGCTCTCCGCCGGGAAGGTACCGGAGCCGATCGAGAAGGGAATCCTTCGGGCCTCCCACGGGATCTCGGTCTATCAGGATGGGACGGCCCGATTCGACCTCACCGATCTCCCGCTGACCCATTTCCGGCCCCGGGAGATTGGCCTCTCGGTCGAGATGGCGCACGCGCTCGGGTACTCCCACGACTGGGTCGGGGCTCCCCTGACGGCCGGTGACCAACTGGTGGAGTTGCAGCCCCAGGACCTCATCGTCTCCGACTCGTGCGGCGTCTATCTGACCCATCTCGCGCAGTTCGTCGACGACGAATTGGTCCGGTTGTACGGCCTCGACCCGTTCTATCGGGCGAACCGGCCGGAAGACCTCCGGGGCCACCTCGTCACCGCCCTCGCCCCTCACACGTCCGGTGCGGTGGCGGGCCGTCTCATCGGCTACACATCGGCGGAGGGATGCTTTGCCCACCCGGTCTTCCATGCCGCGAAGCGACGGAATTGCGATGGGGACGAGGACTCGGTCACGTTGCTCCTCGACGCGCTGCTCAACTTTTCGCGGTCGTATCTTCCCTCCAGCCGAGGCGGACTGATGGACAAGCCGCTCGTCCTGACGACGCGGCTCAACGTCACCGAGGTGGACAGCGAGGCCCGCAACGTCGACATCGCGTTCCGGTATCCGGCCGATTTCTACCGGGCGGCGGCGCGCGGCGGCGCCGCCAAGGACGTGGAGCCGCTGATCGAGACCATCGGCCAGCGGGTCGGCACCGACCGGGCCCTGTGCGACTACGGATTCACCCACGACACGAGCGACATCTCCGGCGGACCGGTCCGCTCGGCGTACCGGGAAGCGCCCTCGATGGACCGGATCGTGGAGCAGTCCCTCGTGGTCGCATCGCAGATCCGCGCCGTCGATGTCGGCGAGGCGGTGTCGCTCGTGCTGAACGCCCACTTCCTTCCCGACCTGATGGGGAATCTGAAGAGCTACGCCACGCAGAAGTTCCGGTGCAAGGTCTGTGGCACCTCCTATCGCCGGCCCCCGCTCTCGGGCCGGTGCACGGCGCGGGCGCGCGGTGGCAAGCCCTGTGACGGGGCGCTGCAGCCGACGGTCTTCGAAGCGTCGGTGCGGAAGTACTTGGGTCTCTCCCAGCGACTCGCCACCACGTCGGGGGTTCCGCCGTACTTGCGCCAGCGGATCCGGCTGCTCGAAACGTCGCTGGCCACCCTATTCCCCGGCAGCCTCGCCCAGACGACGCTGGAGTCGTTCGAAAGGACGGCGACGGTCGAGGAACCACCGGACGAGCTCTGATGCGCCGAGGGCGTTCGGTCGCCGGGAATAGGCCATATAGGCGGCCGCGCGTCCGACCCGCCGCGGGCTTGTAGGGTAGTCTGGACTATCCTTTCGGCCTTCGAAGCCGAAGACGTGGGTTCGAATCCGCCCGCCGCCGTGAACGGGGCGGCGAAATTCCCACCAAGCCCGTACGATTCCGCCGGGAGATCGGCTCCCGGGCGTCAGCCAAAGTAGCCCGGGCTCGTCGGATCGGTGCGCTTCTCCTCTTCGGGTTTCGCGGCCTCGAGCACATCCAACGCGAGTAGGGCGTTGAGCGGGATGAGCCGGGTGCGCCCCTTCTCTTCCGCCACGGTGCCATCTAGCTCGATCGCGAGGGAGCTGTCGCCGCCGATTGACACCAGCCCTCGGAACGTTCCGTTCGATACGAGCGATTCGTTCTCGCTGCTGGCGGACCGAACTCGGACCTTCGAGCCCACGGTCAACGCGATCGTGCTTTTCTTGCCCGCGCCCGCCACACCCATCCCGCCCATCGACATGCCAGCTAGAGTCGGGCGTCGACTCTATTGAAGGATTTTGGCCCGCGCCGGGGCCTTGGAGGGAGCCGGTGCCGGACTCTCCACGTGATCCAAGAGGGTCTGAAGGTGATTCACCGTCTCCCGGTATCGCTTGAGCGCGTTCTGCGCGTTGGCTTCCGTGAAATCCCACGCGCGGGCGAGGTTTCCGTACCGGAGACGATACCCTTTGCGTCCCTTTCCGTCGGAAGATCCGCCGACCTCTTCGAGCAGGTCGAGCGACTTGAGTTTGTTGATGTGCCGGTAGACGGTGGGTTTCGACGTTTTCAGCACCGCAACCACCTCGTCGATGTACCAGGGACGCGTCGGAGCGCGAATCAGGCAGTCCCGGACCAGTCGATACGCCACCCGGCTCTCCACCGGCCCGGTCCCGCCCCGCGTGTCATAGCTCTCGGGCAGGTACCCGATCATCCGGAGAAACTCCTGGAGCACTTCGTCCACATCGGGGAGCGGAGTAAGAGGCGTGGTGTAGCGAAGTGTGAGCTCGAACGGCATCGCAAACGGGGAGCGAAGTCGGTCGGAGTGATAAAACGTGATGTCGGACCGTCCCCCGCAGCGAAAGGCTATCAATCGCCTTCTCGTCGAGCCTTCTGTGAGCTTTCAGCTGGTCCGGCCCTCGACTCCGGAGGGAGCGATACGGCTCCTATCACAGGCTGGCGCCGGCGAAATCGCGGTTCTGGCCGGCGGCACCGACCTTTCGTGGGACCTCGACCAAGCTCGAATCGCTCCGATACAGGTTCTGTCGCTCGGGAAGCTGCCGTGGAAGTATCTGCGGTGGGAGAACGGCTCGCTCGTCGTGGGCAGCACGCTTCCGTTGCGAGCGCTCGAACTCGATCCCCACGTCAAACGCCGGTTGCCCGGCCTCTGGGAGGCGATCCGGGACGTCGGAAGCCCCGCGCTGCGGAGCCGGGCCACGTTGGGAGGCAATCTGGGCCGCTGTTCACCGGTCTCGGACCTCATCCCGATGCTGCTGGCGTTCGACGCGCGCGTCCGGATCGTCGGCCCGAACGGCGCCCGAGAGCATCCGGTCGACATGGTCCTCCAGGAGTCACGGCGGACCAGTCTCGGACCGGCCGAACTGATCGAATCGGTGATCCTTCCCGCGTCCGGGCCCTCGGCCTATCTATGGCAGCGGGTGCAGCCGGTCAATGACATCTCCCAAGTGGGCGTCGCCGTCGCGTTCGTTCCGGAGCGACCGCACTGGCACATCGCCCTCGGGGGACTACAGCCGCGCGCACGGAGGTTGAGCGAGGCCGAGGCGGTGCTCCGGTCCGCCCGTCCCACGCGTTTCGAGATGGAGCTTGCGGCCCAGGAGGCCGCCCGTCGGGCGGAATTCGTTTCGGACAAGCGCGCGACAGAATCGTATCGTCGCCGGCTCGTCGCGGTGTTGGTCCGTCGCGCGATCCAGACGACGGTGGAGCGAATGCCGAAGCCCTCGCCGGCTCGGAAGGGGACACGATGAGCGACGGGCCGCTGACCCTCACCCTCAACGGCAAATTACGGCAGTTCGAGAAGGTCCCGGATTCCGAGCGGCTCCTTGACACCTTGCGGTGGCGCGCGGGGCTCAAGGGGACGAAGGAAGGCTGCCGCACCGGAGGGTGCGGGGCCTGCACCGTCCTCGTGAACGGCGAGCCCACGCTCTCGTGCCTGCTGCTCTCTCACGAAATCGACGCAGAGAAGGTCACGACCATCGAGGGGTTGGCCTCCGAGAAGATCGGCCGCGTCGTGATCAAGGCCTTCACCGAGGCCGGCGCGGTCCAGTGCGGTTACTGTACGCCGGGGTTCGTGGTCGCTCTGGCGGCGCAACTTCGAGGCGCCGGACCGCCTCCGTCCGTCGAATCCCTGCTCGACGGCCTCGAGGGAAACCTCTGCCGATGTACGGGGTATCGGGCGATCCAGAAAGCCGTCGAAGCGGTCCACGAGGCGTTGAAGTGACGCGCAGCGATGCCGAACCCAAGGCCCGCGGCGCCGTCGAGTATGGGACGGACCTCGCGGCGCCCCATATGCTCTGGGCGGCCCTGGTTCGGTCTCCGATTCCGCACGGCCGCATCGTGCGAATGGACCTGGGACCAGCGCGCGAGATGCCCGGTGTCGTCGCCGTGGTCGGTCCCGACGACCTACGCGACTTGCTCCCCAAGGGGGCGCTGGAGGCCGAGCGGCCCGTCTTTCCGCTCGACGAGATCCGGTACCGGGGCGAACCGATCGCCGCGGTGGCGGCGGAGACCCTCGAGCAAGCTCGGGCAGCGGCCGCGGCCGTCGCGCCGGAGCTGGAGTCGCTCCGCGTCGACGCCCGGATCGAGGACATCTTTCCTGAGTGGCCTTCGGAGGCGGCCGCCAAGGACCCACGAGTGGTGGGCCACGTTCACGCCCGATACGGCGACCTTGACGCGAAGTTCCGGAACGCGGAGCTGGTCCATTCGGAGACGTACCGAACCTCGGGGGTTCATCAGGTCGCGATCGAACCGCATGCCTGCCTCGCCGAGGTTCGCGATGGGACCTTCCATGTCCGTTCTTCCACTCAGACGCCCTTCGGGGTCCGGGACGACCTCGCTTCCATCCTCGGAGTTCCCCCGTCCCGCCTCGTCGTGGAAGGCACGTGGGTCGGTGGCGGTTTTGGAGGGAAGGGAGCGGCGTTCCTCGAGCCGTACGCTGTGCTGCTCGCCGTGGCGAGCGGTCGGCCGGTGAAACTCTCCCTCACCTTCGAGGAGGAGTTCGAGCTGGGCCGGACGACGCTCCCGTCGATTATCCGCCTCGACACGGCCGTGTCCCGGGGCCGGATCGTGGGCCGGCGGGTCCGCCTCCTGCTCGACACCGGCGCGTCGCTGCCGGGACGGGACTTCGCGGTCGGCTATTCCATCGGCTTTCTGCTCGGCCCCTACCGGACCGAGGCGTACGAGATCGAGGGGTTCGCGCTCCAGACGAATCAACCGCCCTTCGGCCCGCATCGAGCCCCGTTCGCTCCGCAGTCGGTCTTTGCGTTGGAGTCGCACATCGATGGACTCGCTCGCCGGCTGGGCGTCGACCCCATCGAGTTCCGCAAGCTGCATGCGTGGCGCGAAGGAGACCGGACCGCGTACGACCAGCCGGTCGGTCCGTTTGGTCTCGAGGCGGGGCTCGAGGCTGCGGCCCGCACCGCCGGGGTGTGGCGCACCGGACTTCCGCCCGGTCACGGCATCGGTGTCGCGTGCGGATTCTGGTCCACCGCAACGGGGGCCGGTGGGGAGGCGCGGCTGCGCCTTCGGCCCAACGGGCTGACAATCCTTCAGGGGGAACGGGAGATCGGGAACGGTAGCGTGATCCGGGGACTCGCCGCCGTGGCCGAACGGGTGCTCGGTCTTCCCGACGACGCGATCCGTGTCGAGTACGGGGACACGGCCACGGCGCCGTTCGACTCAGGGGTCTTTGGGAGCCGCACTCTCGGGGCTCTCGGCCAGGCGGTGGAGAAGGCGGCCCGTTCGTTGGCACACACCCTGGCGAGCCGCGTCGGGGCCCCGGCGATACGACTCGAGATGAAGAACGACCAGGTCGTGGTCGTCGCTGGACGTCGACGGCAAAAGCTCGCCGACCTGCTGACGCCGGCCGAGCGAACCGCGGGCGGAGTCGTCGCTCTGGGGAAGCACTACGCGCCCGAACGCACGGTCGATGCCTCTCGCGTCCTGGCGGGGACCGTCTATCCCTACCAGGACTTCACCGCGGCCGTTCATCTCGCCGAAGTCGAGGTGGACCGGGAGACCGGTCATGTGCGCGTCGTGCGGTACGCGGCCTTCCAGGACGTCGGCGTCGCGGTCGACCCCCCGGGGCTGACCGGCCAGGTCGAGGGTGGGGTCGTGATGGGGCTCGGCACGGCGCTCTCCGAGGAGATGCTCTGGACGCCCGAGGGCCGCCTGGCGAATCCCGGTCTCCTGGACTACCGGCTCCCTCGGATCCGGGATGTACCGCCCATCCACGTCAAAACGATTGAAGGGTTCGCCGGAGCAGGTCCGTTCGGGGCGAAGGGGGTCGGCGAGCCGCCGATCATCCCGGTTCCTGCCGCCGTGGCGAATGCGGTCGCCGATGCCACGGGGACCCGGGTCTTCGAGCTGCCGTTGACGCCGGAACGCGTGGCGCGAGCGCTTAAGCTCCTGTAGACTGCTCGGCGGCAATGGTCCTCCCTCGAGCGGAAGTTCAGGAGATTCTGACGGGGTACCCCCGGCAACCGATCATCGGTGCCATTGGGTCCCACTCCGCGCTCGACATCGCGGATGGGGCAGTGGAGGAGGGATTCCACACCCTCGTGCTGGCGCAGAAGGGCCGAGACCAGACCTACCGCCGGTACTACCGCGCCCATCGGGACGCCGAGGGACGCGTCACCCGTGGCGCCGTGGACGAGGTATGGACCTTTCCCAAGTTCGCGGACGCGGCGGCCCCCGAGGCCCAGGCGCGGCTCCGGGAGCACGGTGTGTTGATCGTCCCGAACCGGGCGCTGAGCTCCTACGTGTCGCTCGACCTGCTCGAGAATTCTTTCCGGGTCCCGATGGTCGGGTCACGCAACCTGCTCCGGATCGAAGAGCGGACTGAGCGGGAGAACTACTACGCCCTCCTCGCCCAGGCCGGCATCCCCGCGCCGACCCGGATTCCCACTCCGCAGGAGATCGAAGGGCTCGTGATGGTGAAACTCCCGCATGCCACTCGTCGGCTGGAACGAGGGTTCTTCACCGCCGCGAGCTTCGAGGAGTTCCAGCGGAAGAGCGAGACCCTGATTACCGCCGGCACGATCACCCCGGACGACCTCTCTGGGGCCCGCATCGAGCAGTATGTCCTGGGACCGGTCTTCAACTTCAATTTCTTCTTTTCGCCGCTCGTTCCTCGAGAGGACGGCCTCGAGCTGCTGGGGGTTGACGAGCGCCGCGAGAGCTCGCTCGATGGGCTCGTGCGGCTCCCCGCCGCTCAACAACTCGAGATTCGGGGCTCGCACGCCATTCCGCGGTACACCGTCGTGGGCCACGGCGCGCTGACCGTCCGGGAATCCCTCTTGGAGGAGGTCTTCGACTTCGGGGAGCGCTTCGTGGAAGTCACCCGGAGTCGTGCGGCCCCCGGCATCCTCGGGCCGTTCACGCTCCAGACCTGCATCGACCACGATGGCAAGGCCTGGGTCTTCGACGTGGCGGCCCGGATCGGCGGCGGGACGAACATTCACCTCGCGCTGGGACACCCGTACGGGAACGCCTTGTGGCGCACCCCGATGAGCTCGGGTCGCCGGATCGCCATCGAGGTGCGCCGCGCTTTAGCCGAGAACCGGCTTCGGGAAATCATCACATGACCGACGCCCCCGGCGTGCTGGAACCCCCCGCGGCACCACCGGCGACGCTGCGCCGGACACCGCTCTATGCCTTCCACCTCCGTCACCACGGCCAGATGGTCCCGTTCGCGGGCTGGGAGATGCCGCTTCACTACGGCAGCATCGTGGACGAGCATCGGGCCGTGCGGTCCTCGGTCGGCCTGTTCGACGTTTCCCACATGGGAATCCTGTCGGTGCGGGGGGTGAGCGCCACCGCCCTGTTGTCCCGCCGGACCACCGCGAACGTCGCCAAGGTTGCCCCCGGTCAATGTCGGTACAGTTTCCTGCTGGACGCGAACGGCGCCATCGTGGACGACCTGATCCTCACGCGCGTGGACGAAGGGCACGGTGAGGCCCCGCCCGCCTTTGTCGTCGTGCCCAACGCGGCCCGTGCGGGGAAGATCCGGGACCTCCTCCACGAGCACCGCCGACCGGACACCGAGGTCGAGCAGTACAACGACCACGTCGCGATTCTAGCAGTGCAAGGCCCGGACTCGCGAGCCACCCTGGAGCGCCTCTTCGGATGGTCGCTGGGAAGCCTAGCGCCGTTCCACGCGCGATATTTCCCCTGGACCCCGGCCGCGCCGGCCGAGAGCGCCGGCCGCCTTTCCGACGGCCCGTTCCCCGGTCCCCTTACCCATCACGCGCTCGTCTCTCGGACCGGCTACACCGGCGAGCTCGGATTCGAGCTGTTTGTGCGGGGGACCTCTGCCGACGGAATCGCCGAACGTTTGGTCGACGCGGGTGTGAGACCCTGCGGCCTCGGCGCACGGGACACGCTCCGCTTGGAGAAGGGCTACCTGTTGTCGGGCCAGGACTTCCACGAAGACCACACCCCCCTCGAGGCGGGCCAGGACCGGTTCGTCGAGTTCGACCACGAGTTCGTCGGTCGGGAGCCGCTGCAGAAGCAGAAGGAGACGGGCGTGGCGGTTCGGTGGGTCGGGCTCACGCTGGCCGAGCCGACGGCGATCCCCCGCCCAGGGCAGGCCGTGCTAGACCACGGCCAGCCGGCGGGCAACGTCACCAGCGGAGGGTTCTCGCCCACGCTCCAGCGGGGCATCGCGCTCGCGTACGTCGCGGCACCGCGGGCGGTGCCCGGTACACCGCTCGCGATCGATATTCGGGGCCGCCCCGCTGGGGCGGCCGTAGTCCCGTTGCCGTTCGTCCCCAGCGTCGCGCCCAAGGTGAAATAGTCCCGGGCGCCCATCCTTCGTCGATGGAACTGAGCCGGCCCGACCGCCCGCTCATCGGGCGTTCCGATCTCTATCAAGCCCTGGTGCGTCGACGCGAGGAGGTTCTCCGCGGCGAGGGGGGCATCACCTTCCTCGAAGGCGACACCGGCGTCGGAAAATCGACCGTGCTGGGCGCCATCGCGCAAGAGAGCGCCCTCCACGATTTTCGGGTCGTTACCGCTCGCTCGGAGCCGCAAGCGCCGGCGCCGTTCCAGCTGATTCGGGCCGTCGTTCGGGCGGTGGACCGTGAAGCGGCGGCACTCGGCGCTACGGTCGATTCTACCCTCACCTTTCCGTACGTGGCCCAGCCGATGGTCACGACGAGTATCGCCTTCGGAGTCGGCGGGGCGCCCGCGGCCGTTCGGCGGCCGGAGGCGGCCGGCGAGGCGCCCTCGCTATTCCGCTCGGTGGCCCTGGGGGATTCGTTTCAGGCTGACCGGGTCCAGCTCATGGAGGAGATGGCCACGCCGATGTTCGCCCTCGCCGAGCAGGCTCCGGTGTTGGTCGCTATCGAGGATCTCCAGTGGGCGGATGAAGGGTCGCTCGATTTCCTCGAGTACATCGCTCCACGGTTCGCATCGAGCCGGGTCTGGTGGATCGTCACCTCGCCTCCGTTCGAGCGGCTGGAGCTTCGGGTCCGGACCAGCTTCGAGCGACTGGTCGCCGCGGGCGCGCGTCGCGTGAGCGTCCGGCCTCTGAACGAGCACGAGGTGGTTGACTTCGTCCGCTGGGCCAATCCGAACGTGACCACGCCGCCGGAGCAGGTGCACCGTTGGTTCGCCCAGACGGCCGGGAACCCGCTGTTCCTCGAACAGCTGATCCACGCGGCGCCGGCGCGCGAGCCGGCCGAGCCGGCCCCGCCCGGTGACCCGGCCGAACTCCTTCGGCACCAGATTCGCTCCCTCTCGGAGAGCGAACGACGGATTCTCACGATCGCCGCCGTCCTCGGGCCGAAGAGCCGATTCTCCATTCTGACCCGGACCACTGACGAGAACGAGGAAACTCTTGCCGAGACCGTGGAGCGGCTGGTGCATCAGGGCCTCCTTCGGGAGACCGAGAACGAGGTGTTCGAGTTCCAGCGGGGGGAACTGCGCGAGGAGCTGTACGCCGGCCTCACGGAGACACGCCGCCGGATCCTCCACCGTCGGGTCGCGGAGGCCATCGAGGCCGCGGGCCCGAAGGAGGTCGACTCGGTGTTCGCTCTGGCGCGACACTACCACTTGGGCCGCGTCGACCCCAAGTCGCTCGAGTACAATCGCCTGGCCGCGCGGTTCGCGGCGGATGCCTTCCTGCCGGGCGTGTCGCTCGTGCATCTGGAGCGGGCGCTCGAGGCGCATCGGCGGTGCCGGGCCGGTCACCTGTCCGAAGAGATCGACCTGTTGCTGGAGATGGTCCGCCAGCTGCGCCGGGTCGGCGAGCTGGACCGGGCCGAGCAGACGGTGCGGCAGATCACCGACCGGTCGGACATGATGGCCGCGGCGACGCCCCCGCAGAGGGACCTCCTGCCACTCTACCTTGCCCTCGTCCGATCGGATCAGGGCCGGTGGGAGGAAGCCGACCATCTCGTCCGGGAGCTCATCCGGGTACGCGGGGAGCAGGAATGGGAGCTGTCGGCGCGTCTGGTCGCGGTGCGGCTCGCCGGGGAGCTGGCCTACTTCCGGGGGGACTACCCCTCGGCCCTCAAGTATCACGCCGAAGGGCTGGCGACGACGAAGGAGATGGGCGACGCCCGGGAGACGCTCCTCGAAGAAGTCCGCTATGCACGCTCCCTTTCGATGCGGCCCGGCGAGTTGGAAACGTCGATCGACCGGCTGCGGGCCGCCGCCACCGCCCTCGAGCGGATGGGGGAGAAGGCCGAGGCCGCGGAGGCACACATCTACATCGGCGTGGCCCTTGGGATGACCGGCCGACGAGCGGAGACGCTCGCGGCCTTCGATCAGGCGCTCCAGCTCGCGCGGGAGGCCAACGACCCTCGCCGCACCGGATGGGCGCTCTTCGACATCGCGGATACCCTCCATGACCTGAATCGGCTCGATGAGGCGGAGTCCCACAACCGGGAGGCCCGGGAGCACCTCGAGCGCGTCGGGGACCGGTTCGGACTGGCTCAGACGTACATCTACGAAGGTAAGATTCGGCGGTCGCGGAACGACCCGGAGGGCGCCGAGCAGGCGCTCCGGGAGGCCCTCAGTATCTTCGAGGAGCAGAACATGGAGGCCGATGTCGTTGAGGTGTTGCTTCGGCTCGGTGAAGTGGAGGCCACTCGGAAGAACTGGCCCCGGGTCCGCGAGCAGCTTACCGAACTCGATCGGCGTCGATTGACGGAGCTCCGTCCCGACCTGACCCGGGACCTGGAGCAGCTGCGGGCCCGTCTCCCGAGTAAGTCCCGCTCGCGGTAGGGCCGGTCGACCCGTTCCGGCCCCATGATGATATAGACCGGCCACGCCGGTAATGGAGAAGATGCCGGCCCGTTCCTCGTCGGTCCCGCCCATCGGCCGGGTGGAGATCTGGAACGCCATCCTTCGCCGCCGGGAGCGCGCCCGGGGCGGGGCGGGGGGAGTTACGGTCTTGGAAGGAACCAACGGAGTGGGAAAATCCTCCTTCTTCGCGGCGCTGGTCGAGGAGAGCGAGCGCGTCGGGTTCCGGGTGTTCCACGGGCGGGCCCCCGCGCTCGAGAACCCACCGCCGTTCCTCGTGTTGCAGGAGGCGATCCTTCGGCCGCGGGCGGATGACGACTCCACGCCTCGGTCCCCGGCCGAGGCCCCCTCTCCCCTCGCCCAAGTTTCCAGCACGGCGAACGCCGTCGGGACGGCTCTGGGATTCCTGCCCGAGGCGGAGCACGGGCGGACCGACCTGCCCCCCCTCGCGGCACACCTTCTCTCATCGAGCGAAGGCGCAGGGGACGTCCGCTCGAACCGCCAGCGGCTCTACGAAGGATTTGCGGAGCCGCTCTTCCTCGCCGCCCGGTCGGGCCCGGTCTTGTTGGCCATCGACGACCTCCAGTTCGTCGACCCGGCGACCATCGAATTTCTCAATTTTCTCGTTCCCAAGCTCGCCGAGCGACCGCTGTGGCTGTTCGCGACGTCGCTCCCCGCCGGCCGGCTTCCGGCGGAGCTCGAGTCCTCGGTGGAGGAATGGGTACGCGCCGGACAGGCCGAGCGCCTCGCGCTGCGACCGTTCACGGAGCGGGAGGTGCCCGAGTTCGTTCGCTGGGTGGATCCCAAGCGCGAGGTTCACAGTTCCGAGGTCAGCCAGTGGTTCGAAGCGACGGGCGGGATTCCGGTGCTCCTAGAGCAGCTGATCCGCGGACGCGAGGCAGCTCTCCGGGGTCCCCGCCGGGCCGAGGATGAGCGTCGTCTCGCACTCGAGCCCCGGGTGCTGCTTCAAGAAGTGACGGAGCCGGAGCTGAAGCTGCTCACTCTCGCGGCCGTGGCCGGCCGCGACGTGTCGTTCCCCCTGCTCACCCAGGCGACCGGGCAGGACGAGGAGAGCCTCGCCGAAGAGGTCGAGCGGCTCGTCGAGCTCGGGATCCTTCGCGAGAAGCCCGGCGAGGTGTTCGAGTTCCTCCGCGAGGACGTCCGGTTCGAGCTGTACTCACGGCTCACGGGTCCGCGTCTCCGGCTCCTACATCGGCGGGTCGGGGAGGCCCTCGAGGCGATCGGGGCCGCCGACCTGGCCACCATCTTTTCGCTGGCGCGGCACTATTATCTGGGCCACGTCGACGCCAAAGCCGTTGACTTCAACCGGCGCGCTGCCGAGTTCGCCCGGAGGGCCCACAGCTCGAACGTCGCGCTGGTCCACTACGAGCAGGCGCTGGAGGCGCATCGACGCGCCTTTCCCGAGGACCTGCCGGGGGAGCTGGACCTGATGCTCCAGATCGCCCTGGAACGGGACCGCGTCGGCGAGCTCCGGCACGCCGAGCAGCTCCTGCGCGAGGCGCTGGCTCGGCCGGCGGTACTCACCGCCGCCACGGCCGACCAGCGCGCCCTGTTCGGGCTCCTGCTCGGACGGATTCTGGCCGACCAGGGCCGGTGGGACGAGGCCGACCACACGATGCAGGAGACGCTGCCGAGCATCGAGGCGGCCACCGACCCGATGCTCAAGATCTACGGCCTCCGGTTACGGGGGGAGATCCTGTTCTACCGGGCCGAGTACGGAGAAGCGCTCACCCATCAGCAAGAGGCGCTCTCGGCTGCCGAGGCGACCGGCAACCCCCACGAAGTGGCGATCCAGCGGGTCCGGTTGGCGAACGTGCTCTCCATGACGCCGGGCCGTGAGGTGGAGGCGTTGGCGCTGTACCACGAAGCCGGTGAAACCCTCCGCGACCTGGGGGACAACGCCGAGGCGGCCTACGCGTACCTTTGCCACGGAGTGGTCCTGAGCCAGCACGGCGAGGTCGACCAGGGGCTCGAGGAGCTGGTCATCGCAGCGGAGCTGGCGGACCGGGCCCACGACCTGCGCCGGCTGGGATGGGCGCATTTCAACATCGCGGACTTGGAACGGCTCCGGCAGCGTCTGCCGGAGGCCGAGAGGCACAACCAGACGGCCCGCGAGCTGCTCGAAGGCATCGGGGACCGGTTCGGGCTCGGACAGACGTACCTCAACGAAGGGAAGTTGCACCTCCTCGCCGGCGAACTCGACCTCGCCACCCGGGCGCTCGAAGAGGCCGCCCGCCTGTTCCGGGAGGAGCGCCTCCCCGGCGACGAGGTCGAAGTGGTGATGCGTCTCGCCGAAGTCGACCTCGCCCGGGGCGAGATCGCGTCGGCCCGGGAGAAGATGCGCGACCTCGACCGACGCGCGTTGTCCCGCCTCCGACCAGACCTCCTCGAGGACTATCGCAGCTTGGAGCGGAAAGTCGTCGAACGGGAGGGGGACCGTGAGCCCCCCACCGCGTAGGGCCCGCCCGCCCCGGTTGCCGGCGGGAACTACCGCGTTGCTTCGCCGAGCGCTGGAGGAGGACCGTTGGACAGATGACATCACTACCCGGGCCCTCTTTCCCAAGAGCATCCCGGCCACCGCTCGCGTAATCGCCCAGGGGCGGGGAGTACTCTCCGGGCTCGCGGCGGCCCGACAACTGGCCCGTCTCGGTGGTCTCCGCAGCATCTCCCGTCTCTCGGACGGCGACCCGGTGCGCCGTGGAACGGTGGTCCTCGAGCTGTCCGGGGACCTCCGTCGCATTCTCGCTATCGAGCGTACGCTCCTCAACCTCGTGATGCACCTCTCGGGCGTTGCGTCCGCGACGGCCCAGGTGGTGCGGATCGCCCGGCGGAGCCGCCCCGGCTTTCACATCCGGGCGACCCGGAAGACCCTCCCGGGACTCCGAGACCTCGAGAAGGCCGCCGTCGTGCACGGCGGGGGAGAACCGCATCGGCGGGACCTCTCCGACGCGGTGCTGATCAAAAGCAATCATCTCGTGACGGTCCCACTGGAGATCGCCATCCGCCGCGCCCGGGCCCATGTTCGCCATCCGGAGCGCGTTCAGGTCGAGGTCCGGTCGCTCGACCAGGCCCGCACCGCCGCGGCCGCGGGGATTCGACGGCTTCTCATCGACAACCAATCGCCTGGAACGGTGGCCCGGATCGTTCGGGGGATCCGGCGATTGCGGGGCGGCGCCTCGGTCGAGGTGGAGGTGTCGGGTGGGATCCGTCCCGACAACATTGCCGTCTACGCCGGGACGGGCGCCGACGCCGCGAGTCTCGGGTATCTGACTCATTCCGCTCCGGCACTGCCCTTCCACCTGACCGTCCAGGCCCGACGGCTCAGCACCCCTGCGATAGCCCACCCGTCACACTCGGCTTAAGAGCCGCCCCGTCGTCCTCCGCACGAGGGGAGGGATATGTCGCTCGAGGAGGAGATCCGGCGACTCAAGGAGGAGCGTCAGGCCGTCCTGCTCGCCCACAATTACCAGATCCCCGAGGTCCAGGAGGTCGCGGACTACGTCGGGGACTCTCTGTACCTGTCCCGGAAGGCCGCCGAGACCGACCGGCCGGTGATCGTCTTCGCCGGCGTCCAGTTCATGGCCGAGACGGCCAAGATCCTGAACCCGACCAAGACCGTCCTCTTGCCGGACCTGAGAGCCGGATGCGGCCTCGCGGATTCCATCACCGCCGACCAGCTCCGGACCTGGAAGGCGGACCACCCCGGGGCGGTCGTGGTGTCGTACATCAACACCTCGGCCGACGTCAAGGCCGAGTCCGATTACATCTGCACGAGCTCGAATGCGATCAAGACCGTGAGCGCGCTGCCACCGGATCAGGAGATTCTGTTCCTGCCGGACCTGTTCCTCGGCGACTACGTGCGCCGGAAGACCGGCCGCAAGATGCACTTGTGGGCCGGAGACTGCCCCGTGCACGCCAAGATGCGCCCCGAGGAGATCGATCAGGCCCGCCTCGTGCATCCCGGCGCGCCGGTGATCGCGCATCCCGAGTGCGGGTGCGCGAGCGCGGCGCTCTCGAGCGTGGACCAGGTGCTTTCCACCGACGGCATGGTCCGGTTCGCCGAGGAAACGCGGGTCCCCACCGTGATCGTGGCGACCGAGGTAGGGATCCTCCACCGGATGCAGAAGCTCAACCCGTCGACCGAGTTCCTGCCGCTCTCCCGCGGAGCCATCTGTCCGTACATGAAGGAGATCGACCTCGCCGATGTTCGCGACTCCCTCGCCCAACTGCGGTACGTCATCGACGTGCCGGCGCCCATCGCGGCGAAAGCCCGACGGGCGCTCGAGCGGATGATCGCGGCCTAGGGCCCGACGATCAAAAGGCCGGGATCCGGGGGATGAGCGGTCCCCAGGAGTGGATGTAGTACTCGTAGGTCATCCACAACAGCACCCCCCCGGTCAGAAACACCGTGCCGATCGCCGTCCACGACGGTTTCGTCGTGAGATAGAACGCCGCCGAGAGGGGGTTCAGCCGGGAGCCGAGCAACCCGAGCGCTCCGCTGAGCAGAAAGAACCCGATGACGGCCGGGAAGATGATCGAGTAGCGGGCGAGATACCAGCCCACGGCCAGCAGAATCACCGCCGGAACCACCGCAATGTGGGACCGCCGCTCCGCCGGCTCCGCCACCGTCGCCGGCGATTCCGGTGGAGCGGAGGGGGCCGTCCGGCGATACCGCGGGCGAACGTACACGTGTCAGCGAGCCCGCGGCTCGGGTACATGAATCTGGCCGTGGACTCGCACTTCGGGCCCGGTTTCCAGAACGAACACAACGCTTTCGAAGGGGTTCGGGTACCCGTACCGGCTCCCGGGCCAGTCATGAGCGGACCAGAGGACGGGTACACGCTTCGCCTCGGCGGAGTGATCTTCGCCGGCGCGGCTCTCCTTTCCGCCGGGGCGATCGCCCTCCAGTGGCCCATGGCCCCGGCCCTTCTCCGCAACCCCTTCTCCGAGGTTCTTTTCGTCGGCCTGGGCATCATCGTGCTCGGCATCGGACTCGGGGCCCTTGCCGTCGACCGTCGAAAGGCCGTCCCCCGCCCTCTCCGTCCCGTGACCCCCGCGGCTCCCTCCTCGGAACCCAGTCTGATGGCCCTTCCCGCGATCGTCGGCTCAGATTCGGCAGTCTCACCCGCCGCGGCTCCCCCGGAGCTCCCGGAGCGGCCTCAGCTTCCAGCACCCCACGGGCCCGGAGCACCGATCGGGCTCAGCGCCGCCAATCCCACCGGCTCCACGCTGCTGATCCCATTCTCCGAGGAACCGGGGCCCTCCCCTGCCTCACCGGGAGGTTCCCCGCTGGGAGGGAAAACCGTCTCTCGCCTGGTCGACCGAATGGACGCGCTCCAGCGCGTTGGACCGGCGGCCAGCTCATCCCCTCGCACGGCCTTGATGATGGCTGTCGGGACCGGAACGCTCGCCCCGCCGCTGCGACTCCAGTTGACCCGGGTCCCGTCCCCTCCCGCCCCGCCCACCGGGTCCTCGGTCGCTCGCCGGTGCAGTGACTGCGGGGAGGCACTCGGCTCCCCGCCACAGTTCGAGCCGTGCGCCGATTGCGGTCGCGCGCTCTGCGAGCGGTGCTACTGGCGCACCTCGTCCGGCCCGCGGGCCCATCTCTGCACGACGTGCTTTCGGGGCCGGTCGGTCCCGCGCCCCCCGACACCCGCCGTTACTTTCGCGCGGTCGGCGCCGCGCCCTTCGACTTCCGCCCCTTCGGAGCGGCCCCTCCAACCCCGTCGGCCCGTGAGTTGAGCACGCGCTCCGGGGGGACCCATGCGCGACGGGCCCGAGCCGCGGTCAGCTCCAACTCGGAGAGATCCCCGGCCCCGGCGCTCAGCACCAGCGTGACCCCCGCCTCGTGCGCCCAGCGAGCCGCGCCCCCGTCGAGCCCATCCTCGGCGCCCGCGGGGGTCATCTCGAGCGCCACGCCGTTCGCCCGGCACCAGTCGATCCAGGGCATGACCCCTTCTCGGGGCGCTTCACCGCCGGCGGGAGCGAACGCCAAATGGCCGACGAACGCCAGACCGCGCCCGGGCGGGCCCGCTGGAGGCTTGGGCGGGGCCGCGGCGTCCTGCGCGGGGACGCCCACGAGATAATCGAACAACGATTCCGGCGAGGACCGGTCGACCGGGACGCCCAGAACAACCTCCCCTCCGATCCGCAAGCGCAGCGCATCCGGCCGGGCCGCCTCCCATAGTCGCCGTACTGTATGGATCAGCGAGGTCGTGGATTCCGTGTCCCGCCCGGCCGGCACGACCAGGCCGAGATACTGGAGCTTTCGGTGCCGGGCGTCGGTCACGAGTCGCGCCATCCACTCCGCGTCGGGCGCATCGGCCACGTGCCGGTGGAGTTCGCCGCGGATCTGCTCCAGCTGGATCAGCACCGGCACCTGCTTTCGCAGGCCGGCTTCGATCTCGCCCTGATTCTCCCGAATCTCCGGGGGCATCCACTGGAGGCCCAGGGAAGCGTACACCTCTTCCTCGGTGGCCCCGGCGATCCGTGTCTCCCCTCGGAACACTCCGTACTCGTTGATCTTGAGCCCCTGATCGCGGGCCAGGGTCCGGAGGTGGATGTTGTGGTCCTTTGAGCCGGTGAAGTACTGCAACGCGGCGCCGTAGCTCGCCGGCTCGACGACGCGCAGATCGACCTGGATTCCCGGGTCGTGGATCACCGTGGCCCGGGTGTCTCCCTGCATGACAACCTTGCGGACGCCTCGAAGGCCGGCAAAGACGGCGATCGTTTCGGGCGGCCGCGCCGACGTGGCCAGGATGTCCAAGTCGCCCACGGTCTCCCGGCACCGTCGCACGCTACCGGCCACCGCGATATCGTGGACCGGGGTCCGCTCGGAGAGTTCCCGCATGACCGACCGCGCGAGGCGCCATGCCGTGAGTAGCGGGGTCCGGGCGACCGGCGGCGCTGCTGCGACGGCTCGGAGCGCCTCGCGCAGGTTGTCGATCTTCTTTGGACCGAACCCGGCGAGGCCGTTCAGTCGCCCTTCGTCGATGGCCTGGGCGAGCGCCGCGGGGCTGTCGATGTGGAGCTGCAGGTAGAACCGTCCAGTGGTCTTCGGACCGATCCCGGGGACGCGCATCAGCTCGAGCACGCCCGACGGGAACGACTCTCGGAGCCGGTCGTAATAGTGGATCTTCCCGTCCCGAAGATATTCGGTGATCTTCTCGCGGATGGCCTCTCCGACTCCGGGGATCTGGTCAAGCCCGCCGCGCTGGGCCACCTTGCGCAGGTCTTCTCCGAGCGATTCGATGGAGCGGGCCGCTCGCCGATACGCGTCCGGCTTGAACCGCTCTCCTTGCAGGTCCAGTAGATCCGCGATGGCGTAGAAGATCTGGGCGACCTCGGTGTTCGTCGACATCGCCGTTCTTGGTGGAGAGCCGGACCGGCTCAAAACGGTGGGCGTCTAGCGGGGACCGTCGGCGCTCGCGTCGATCCAGATTCTCCGATCGACCCGCTCGAAACCGATCTCTCGGTAGATCGTCTGCGCGGCCGCGTTGTCAGCCCGGACGTACAGCGCGGCCCGGGCACCGGCGGCCAAGGCGTCATCGGTCGCCGCCGAGGTCACTTCGCGCCCCAAACCGCGACCCCGGAAGGTGGGGTCCGTGTACACCCCGGTGATTATCCATATGGTGGGGAGCTGAACGGAGATTCGGGCGACGGCCGCGAGGCGGTCCGCCTCGAACGCTCCCCACACGGAGGCGCGGTCGAGGTCCAGGTTCGCGTAGCTCGCCGTCTCCTCGTCCGGGTTGCGGACCACCAATTCGGTCAACGCCTTCGAGTCGGCGGGCCGGAGTCGACGAACCCGCGGATCCGGTGGGGTCAGTGTCCGCCCCGGGCACACGAGGACGTCCAGCGGATAGGTCTGGGTCGCGTGAAGTCGTTCGGCGACCGCCGACGCCACGCGCTCCGGCACAATGGCGATGACCGGCGGTAGCGGGAGGCCCACGGCGAGCATGCCGTCCGCTGGGTCAGAACTGACCCAGTGAACCCGGGGTGCTCCACCGGCGTACCAGACGAGGAGGTAGCCGACCGTCTGGCCCTTGCGGACGAGGGAGACGATCCGGAAACGTCCCGGTTCGTGATCGAGGTCCCAGAGCGCCCAGGCGTGCGACACCGGGTCCGACCGGACCTGCTGCTCCAGCCACTCCCGGTTCATCCCTTCGACCAGCGTTTCGTCTGCGGTGGACATCGGTCGCGTTCAGGTCGAAAGCCTACTTAGGACACCGGGATACGGAACGCCGACGAGGGGTCGCGGACGTCGTCGGCCGCCGTCTCCACTCCACTGCCCTCGCCGGGGGAGTGCGTCTTATGAACGCGAGAGCTCCACGAGAGAGGATGGCGCCCTCCCCCTCGCCGGGATACGTCGAACTGATCCGCCAACGCCTGAAGAACGGGTGGGTCCCTCCGGTGGCTCGCCTCGTCGGATTCAAGCTGGTGGAGATCGGCAAGGGACACGCGAGGATCGACATCGCGGCGGGGCCGCAGCACGCCAACCCGATGGGCACCCTCCATGGGGGAATCCTCTGCGACATCGCCGACGCGGCCATGGGAATGTCCTACGTGAGTCTCCTCTCCCCTTCGGAGTCGTTCACGACCCTCGAGCTCAAGATCAACTTCCTTCGACCGGTCTGGAGCGGAACCCTCTCGGCCCGGGGCCGGATCCTTCGAAAGGGACGGACCATGGGCCTCGTCGAATGCCGCATCACGGACGACCAGCGGAGACTGGTGGCCTATGCCACGGGCACCTGCATGACCATCCCCGGAGCACGGGGCGACAGCCTCTCTCGGCCCAGGAAGCCGTCGGCCCCGAGCCCTCGCGCCGAGCAACGGTAAAGGGAAAGGCGCCCTCGCCGCCCCGCCGTGAGCCCGCTCCATCACCCGACCCCGGAATTCCCGGCCCACCTGGAGGCGCTCTACCGGCAGTTCCCCTTCGAACGGTCGCTTGCCCAAGATCCGCTCTCGTGCGTGCGCCCGCTCGCAAGCAATCCGGTCTCCGCCGAAGTGGCGGGAATCTTCGCCGCCACCCTCGCGATTGGAAACGTCACGGCGATCCGAGGCGCTTTCGCAGATCTGGAACGACGTATTGGCCACGACTTCGTGAAACTCGCGGAACCGGCTGGGGCGGAGGACGTCCGCTCCGCCCTCCGGTCGTTTCGGCACCGATGGATACGGGGGGACCAACTCGCCTTCCTGGCGGAGCGGGTCGCCGCCGCGCGGCGAGAGTACGGCTCCCTCGGGGAGCTGTTCCGCGGCGGCCTGGAGGAAGGCGGCTTCGCTATCGGATTGGATCGGCTGGCGAACGGGCTGCGCGGGCCCAGCGGTTCCTCTCGCAAGGCTCCCCGTGGCTACCGGGCCTTGTTCCCGACGCCGACCGAGGGCTCCCACAGTCCCTGCAAGCGCCTCACGCTCTACGTCCGCTGGATGAGCCGGTCCGGATTCCCCGACCTCGGAGTGTGGCCGGGTGTGCCCTCGTCAGAGCTCCGCATCCCCCTCGACCTTCACGTCCATTGGATCGCGTACCACCTGGGGCTCACTCAGCGACGTACCCGGAACTGGGCTACCGTCGAGGAGGTGACCACACAGCTCCGGCGCGTCGACCCCGTCGACCCCATCAAGTACGATTTTGTGCTCTGCCACACCGGCATCTCGGGCGACTGTCCGAAGGAACGGGACCTGCGCGTGTGCGGACCCTGCGTGGTGCGACCCGACTGTCTGCTGTGGCGGCCTCGTAGGGGGGCTTCCTAACGCCGAAGTCGGAGCCCCTCCCGATTGACGCGGGACTGCTGGAGAGATTTCTCGACGCCGAGCAGGCCTTGGAGTGGCGACCGGTAGAGGCTCCTCCGCGGCCCACCAGGCCGCGCAGACCGCGCACGGGAACGGGTGCACGGGCCCGTACGGAGTCCCATGCACGTCTCGCCTACTATCATGATGAGACGGCGCGCATCGAGCGACGCTCGGTGGGAACCGAGGAGGTGCTCACGGTGACGTCCGGACCCGTCGGCGCCCTGATCCTTGTCGGCGAATGCGCGCGGCGCGGTCTGCCGACCTCGCTCGAGTCGCGGAACGCGGGCGAGGTGCCGGAGTTTCCGGAAGGAGCCATCGAGGCTCGATGGGACGCGAATGCGCGAACCCGGAAGCTCGCGCTGCCGTTCCGTGACATCGTCGAACTGGCCCGGTACGCCCTCGCCTGAGCGAGCCGCCCCCTCTCCCCTCAGCGACCGACGAGATAGCCTCGGGGTTCGCGAATGTAGTTATATTTCCTAATTATTCGGCTTACTAATCCTTAGGAAACCTCATGGTCGCTTCCACGGTGCTGGACCCTCGGGAACTCTTGCTCGTGGGATCCGAGCAGCTCGTGAACAGCGTCCACGACGTGATGAAGTTGGTCGTCCATCGTCTCCAGCCGGCACTCGAGAAGGAGGGAATCTCGACAGGCCAGTTCTGGGCCTTGCACGTCGTCTCGAGCCTCCAGTCGGCTTCGCTGAGCACCGTCGCCCGGCATCTGGCGGTCTCCAGTCCCACCGTCTGCGCGAACGTGGATCAGCTAGAGGCGGTCGGGCTCGTCACCCGGTCCCGGTCGGACCGCGACCGGCGGACCGTGGTGCTGGCCCTCACGCTCAAGGGACGCAAGGTCGAGTCCCGTATCTGGTCTCAGATTGCGCACGTCGTGAGCGAGGCGGCAGCGGGGTTGCCGCTTCAGGATCTCGCGACAGCGGCTCGCGTGTTCCGTGAGCTGCACCGGCGACTCGAACCCGCGGCCCTCGCCTCCGAGGAGCGACCATGAGCGCGGGGTCAGCCCTTTCCACTCCGGCCTCCTCACACGACGCCCGGTACGGTTGGCGAGTGCTGGGCATCCTCGCCGCGATGGCCTTGATGGTCACCTACGTCGAGACGATGGTGCTGCCGGCGTTCAGCAACTTCGAGTCGTTCTTCCACGTCACCGACGCGAGCACGATCGCATGGATCCTGTCAGCGTACCTGCTCACCGGCGTCGTCGTGACCCCCATCTTCGGCAAGCTGGGCGATATGTATGGGAAGAAACGGATCCTGCTGGTGGCGATGGCCATTTACGCCGTCGCGGTGAGCGTGGCCGGCTTCACCCCGCAGATCGGGGGGGCCTTCGGACTGAGCCGGCCCGACCAGATCTACGGGCTGATCACCGTCCGGGCCATTCAGGGCGTCGGACTCGCGATGTTCCCGCTGGGATTCGCCATGCTTCCCGAGGTCTTTCCTCCCGCCCAGGTTGGCCAAGCGCAGGGAATCCTTTCGGGCATGTTCGCCGCCGGGGCGGCCGCCGGTCTCGTCGGCGGCGGCTGGATTGCTGAGACTCACGGGTGGCAGCTGACCTATCACACCGTCATCCCGATTGCGATACTGGTGCTCATCCTCGCGGCTATCTACATCCGGGAATCGAAGATCCGATTCGCCCGCGCCATCGACTTTCCGGGCATCGTCAGCCTGGGCGCGGGCCTGGCCTTCCTGATGTTGGGTATCACGGAGGGGGCCTACTGGGGCTGGACCAACCTCGACGCGGTCACGTTCATCGGGATTCCGTGGGGCGTGATCGATCTCTTCGTGATCGCCTTGGGGTTCTTCGCATTCTTCCTCGTGTGGGAGCCTATGGCGCCGAACCCCGTCGTGTCGTTCCAGGCGCTCAAGGAGCGAAACATCTGGGTCTCGAACATGAACGGGGTGCTCGTCGGCGCGACGATGTTCCTCCTGTTCACCGTGTTGATCATCCTCGCGGAGTATCCTTCCCCCGGCTTCCACCTCAGCGAGCTCAACGCGGGGCTCATCATGGTCCCGGCGGTCATCGGCATGATGGTGGGGGGACCGTTCCTCGGTCGGGCGATCAGCCGGTTCGGCCCCAAGCCGGTGATGATCCTGGGGTTCCTGCTCATCGCGTTCGGCGCCCTCTCGCTCATCGCCTTCCACGCGACGACCCTGGAGATCGCCGTGTTCGCGATCCCGATGATGGCCGGGAACGTGGGGGTACTGATCGCGATGACCAATGTCATCGTCCTCTCGGTCGACCCCCGGACGATGGGGATCCAAACCGGTATGAACCAGACGTTCCGGACGCTCGGGAGTGCCCTGGGCCCGGTCCTGGTCACTTCGATCTTGGCGAGCTACGCCTTCACCGAGCGCTTCCCCGGCTTCAGTTTCCAGAACTACCACGTGCTGGGCTATGAGGCCGTCTTCGCCCTGGTGGCGGCCGTCGGGATCGCGGGGGCCGGTCTCTCGCTCGCGCTCCGGAACTACCGGTTCCGGGCCGACGGGACCCGGCACGGGGAACCCTCCCGGGTGTCGGGCGCGCCCGCTCCGCCGGGCCGGGAGCGGCCGGCGCCGGTGCCCACGGTGACGTCCCGCTAGGTCACCCGGTGGATCGGGCCGGGCCCTACGAGCAGCCGCTGGTCGACCCGCAGACCGTGCATGCGTAGCACGTGCCGGATCGCATCATGATGCCGCCGCACACGGCGCACGAGGGCGCATCCTCGTCGGTCACGTGGAGTTCGACCGGCGGGGTGAACGCGTCTAAGGGCTTCGTCTGGAAGGTCGCGGAGGGGGTCGTCGTGGCGGCCTTCGTCGCGCCGCCGGTCCCGGCCCCGTTGCCGTGGCCGTTCCCGTTCCCCTCCGCCGGTCCTTCGAGGCCGATCGACCGGCGCTCGTCCTCGGTCAGGAACTCGAGGGCGAGCCAGCGCGCCACGTAGTCGGGGATCGACTTCGCGAACCGGATCTTCGGGTTGTTGGTCGCTCCGGCCGGCTCGAACCGGAGGTGGGCCAGCTTTCGGACGAGGTCCTTCAGCGGCACGCCATGCTGAAGCGCCATCGACATCGAAATCCCGAGGGAATCCATGAGGCCGTTGACGGTGGAGCCTTCCTTCGTGACCCGGAAGAACAGCTCGCCGGGGCGGCCGTCCGGATAGAGGCCCACCGTGACGTAGCCGTCGTGGCCCCCGACCACGAAGTGGTGCGTGATGGCATCCCGTTCATTCGGCAGCCGCTCCCGCGTGGGTTTCAGCGGTCCGGCCGGCCCCGTGGGGGCGCGCTTCCCCGTCTCGTACGGCTGGGAGGCCTTGCAGCCGTCCCGGTAGAGGGCGACCGACTTGACGCCGAGGCGCCACGCCTCGAGGTAGATCTTCTCGATGTCCTCGACGGTGGCGTCGTTCGGTAGATTGATTGTCTTCGAGGCCCCGCCGGACAGGAACGGCTGGACCGCGCCAAGCATCTTGAGGTGGCCCATCGGCGCGATGGTTCGAGCGCCGCCGACCGGGGCGAGGGCGCAGTCGAACACGGCGAGGTGCTCGGACTTGAGCCCCGGCGCGCCCTCGATCGTGCCGGTCTCCTCGATGTGCTTCGAGATGGCCGCTTGCTCCGCGGCCGAGTAGCCGAGCCGCGCGAGCGCGGCCTTCGCGGTGCGGTTGATCATCCGCATCGTGCCGCCGCCGACGAGGTTCTTGATCTTCAGGAGCGAGAGCTCCGGTTCGAGTCCCAGGGTGTCACAGCCCATCAGAAGGCCAATCGTGCCCGTGGGGGCGATGACCGAGATCTGGGCGTTCCGGTAGCCCCACAGCTCGCCCGCCTTGACCGCGTCCTGCCAGCGGTCAACCGCCACGGCGACGAGCTCCTTCAGCTCGGCCGGTTCCTTGGCGATCTTCTCCGCCGCGGCCCGATGCTTGCTCATCACGCGCAGCATCGGGGTCCGGTTCCGGCCGAACCCGGGGAAAGCGCCCATCCGCTTCGCGATCTCCGCCGACATGTGGTACCCCTCGGCGGAGAGGAGCGCCGACACCGCCCCGGCGAGGGTCCGCCCCTCCTCGGAATCGTAGGGGTATCCGTACTGCATGAGCAGCGCGCCCAGGTTGGCGTAGCCGAGGCCGAGCGGTCGGTAATCGTGCGAGTTCTGGGCGATCGTCGCCGTCGGGTAGGAGGAGGCGTCGACGATGATCTCCATCGCGACGATTATCGTGCGGACGGCCTGCTGGAACAGCTCGTAGTCGAAGCTCCCCTGGGCGTCAAGGAAGCGCATCAGGTTGATCGACGCGAGATTGCACGCCGTGTCGTCGAGGAACAGGTACTCGCTGCACGGGTTGGAGGCGTTGATCCGGCCCGTGGTGGGACAGGTGTGCCAGTCGTTGGTGATGTCGTCGAATTGTACTCCGGGGTCGCCGCAGCGCCAGGCCGCGTAGCCGAGCTTCCGCCAGAGCTCGCGGGCCGGATACTGACGGGCGACCGAGCCGTCGGTCCGGTTGATCGTCTTCCACTCCTTGTCTTGGAGGACGGCCTCCATGAAGGAGTCCGGGATCCGCACCGAGTGGTTGGCGTTCTGGTAGGCGATGGAGGCGTAGGCCGAATCGGGGTCGGTCCCGTCGAAGTTGGCGGAGAACCCCTCCCGGATGAGGGCCATCGCCTTGTCCTCCTCCCGGACCTTGCATTCGATGTAGTCGACGATGTCCGGGTGATCCATGTTGAGGATCACCATCTTCGCGGCGCGGCGCGTCGTACCGCCCGACTTGATCACGCCGGCCATGGCGTCGAAGGCGCGCATGAACGAGACCGGCCCCGACGCGATGCCGCCACCGGAGAGCCGTTCGTGGCTTCCCCGCAGGGCGGAGAAATTCGTGCCGGTGCCGCTACCGCCCTTGAACAGCCGGCCCTCGCTCGCCGAGAGAGCAAGGATCGATTCCATGTCGTCGGTGACGGATTGGATGAAGCAGGCCGAGCACTGGGGCGGGTTGCGGACGCCAACGTTGAACCAAACAGGGCTGTTGAACGCCGCCATCTGCTGCACCATCAGATAGGAGAGGGATTCCTCGAACTGCGAGGCCTCCTCGGAGGTGTCCAAGTAGCCGAGTTCCAGGCCCCGGTCGGCGATCCAGTGACAGACACGCCGAATCATTCCCTCGACGGAGTTCTCGCGGCGGCCGCCGATCACCCGGAAGTACTTCGACGCGGCGATGTTGATCGACGTTTCCGACCAGGAAGTGGGAACGTGGATCCCTTTCTGCTCGAAGATGACCTTCCCGTCGGCGTTCTTGATCTGCGCGTCGTGGAGCTTCCACTCCACGGTGTCGAAGGCGGTCTTGCCGCGCGGCACGAGCCGGGGGATGGGGATTGACTCGGACGGGGCGGGTCGCCGACCGCCCTTGGGTTCCGTTGCGTCCGTGCCCGGGCCGGTGCGTTTCCTGGTTATTGCCATGCAATATCTCTCCGATGACGAAGGTCCGCTCCGCCGAGGGCGGAGTGACAGGCTCGTACACCAGGGAGAGGCGTCATGGGCTCTTTAGCGGGCGGTAGGGGGTCGAGGAAACGGTCGTGTCGCACTCCCGTTTCAGAACCGAGGGGCCTCCTCCTCGTGGACGCGTGGTCACTCCGACAGCGGGGTCGGATTCTCCGGGACCCGCGAAGCGCGTCCTTGTATAAGTTCGATTAGTTCTGTCGGGTGCGAAAATCACGGAGACGCGTTCCAGAGTGAGCCCGGTTGTGATACCGGAGAATTTTCGCGTTCGGATCGACGAGAGAAATTCAAAACCATCTCAGCTGGCGGGTTCGTTGTCTGGATGGACACGTCGATAAATGCTCCGTCCCGTCCAGGTGCATCTCCGCACCATGAGAAGAACTCCCGGTAGGAGCTCGAAGAGGCTCAGGGAGTATTCGTTCGCGCAGGAAGCTCAGGCGGAGCTCCTTCCGATGATCGCGTAACAGGACCTGGCAGGAATGGCGAAGGCGAGGACAGCGAGAAGTACGCCCAGCGCGATGGCGAGGCTCCCCCGAACCGATATTGTCGGGGGCTCACGCCCTCGTGCAATTCCTCCGATCGGCTTGCAGATTGCGATAGTGACGAAGTCCAAGAATTAGGAAGAAGTTGAGAGCCCTTCCCTTTCGGGGAGGGCTCATCCACGGACGAAAGCGTGCCCGATTACGCGTTCTTCATCCGGGCACGCGCCACGTATCCCTTCTTGTCGAGGAAATACATGTAGCCGTCCTCCCGCATGATCTTCTCGGAACCGACCCGGGCCTTCCTCCCCGACTTGTTGAGCTTCGTCGGGGTCTTCCAGAGGTAACCGTCCTTCCCGAGGTAGTACAGGTAGCCTTTCTCTCGCTTGATCTGCTCCTTGCCGACCTTTTCCGCCATTTTGGGCGCCCTCACCGGCGGAGAGGAAAGGGCCCCTATTTGAATGTACGGGCCCATTTCACCTCGAAGGAAGCCAAATTCCTTGACGGTGGAACGGGTCGAAAAGGGGCTCAGGCCACCCCTTCCTCCGCCGAGGGGACCCGGATTCCTCTCCGGTACACGCGCTCCGGAACGAGCCCGAATCGGTAGGGGATGTGCTCCGCCGAGGGCACGTTGAACGCGACGAAATCGGCGGAGCGACCCACCGCGATGGTTCCCGCCTCGCCGGCGAGGCCGATCGCGTGGGCCGAGTTCACGGTGGCCGCGGTGAGCGCTTCCGCCGGGGTCAGTCGCGCCGAGTACACGCTGTGGGAGAGCACGAGCGGCATCGACTCGACCCAGCAGTTCGGCGACAGGTCGGTACCGACCGCGACGGGAACGTCGGCATCAACCATCTCCCGACCGGGGCTTGCGCGATGCGCGAAAGAGGCGAACGGCGAGAGGGGCAGCAGAACGGCCGTGACACCGGCGGAGGCGAGGACCCTCCGATCTCCCTCGGAACTCTCGAGGAGATGCTCCGCCGACCGGCAGCCGAGGCGCCCGGCGAGGGCCGCTCCGCCGCTGCGAACAAATTCGTCGGCGTGCACCTTGAGTCCCAGGCCAGCGTCCCGCGCGGCACGCAGCAGGCGCTCTGTTTGCTCCACGGTGAAGAAACCGGGCTCGCAGAACGCGTCACAGAAGTCGGCCAGCTGGTTCCGCGCGATGGCCGGTAACGCCTTCGCGATCAAGAGCGAGACGTACTCGTCCGGCCGGTCGGCGAACTCGGGAGGGACTGCGTGGGCGCCGAGAAACGTGGGTACCAGCCGAAGGCCGGTCCGGCGGGCGAGAACCGGAACCAGGGAGAGGAGGCGACGCTCGCCGGGCGGAGTGAGGGCGTACCCGCTCTTCACTTCGCAGCTCGTCGTTCCGCTCGCGGCCATCCGACGCAGTCGGGCTTCTGCCGACTGGAGCAGTTCCGCGGTCGACGCGCTGCGGGTCTGGCGCATCGTCTGGAAAATGCCGCCACCCTGGCGAGCTATCGCCGCGTAGGACGCGCCGGAGATCTTGAGGTCCAGCTCAGCCGCCCGGTCTCCAGCAAACAGCAGGTGCGTATGCGGATCGACAAAGCCGGGCACGACCGTTCCGCCGCCGGCGCTCCACCGAGAACCACCGCTCCGAAGACGCACCTCGCGCCGGCACTGGGCCTCCGTGCCGACGAACACGAACCGCCCCTCCTCAACGGCCACCGCCGCCCGGGAGATTCGGCCAATCTCGCGCATCGCCCGGCCGATGCGAGGGACAGGACCCGAGGCGAGCGTAGCGAGCTCGCCGATGTCGGTAACGATCAGGTCGGCCCGCGTCATGGCTGTCGAAGGAGCTCCTCGAGAAAGTCTCGCGCCGCGACCGCCTCCGTGAACCGGCTCCGGGCTTCTACCGCCAACGGCTCCGCGTCCTTGTAGCGAGAGGAGAAGTGGGTCAAGAAGAGATGCCCCACCTCTGCCTCGCGGGCGATGTCGGCGGCCTGTCGAGCCGAGGAGTGACCCCACGCATTCGCCTCGGCCTCGTGCTCCTCCCCCATCGTGGCCTCGTGGATCAGGGCCGAGGCGCGATGGGCCAGCTTCATGACCTCCGTGGAGGGGCGCCCATCGCCCGAGTAGACCACCGAGAGACCGGCACGGGGCGGTCCGATGACCTCGTCGGGGTGAATGGAGCGTCCACCCACTTCGATGGTTTCACCTTCCTCCAATCGGGCGAAGTCCCGTCCCCGGATACCGAGCGCGTGGGCCTTGGCGGCATCGAACCGGCCCCGTTTGGGGCCCTCTTCCACCCGGTAGGCCAGCGCCGGCACCGTGTGGTCCGCACGCGCCGTGCGGACGGAGTACCCCGGCAGCTCCACCACTTCGTCCGACCGCAGTGGATGGAGATGCACCGGGAAACGGAGCGTGAAGTATCCCATGGCGAGCACGCGCTCGAACATCTCCTGGGAATCGGGGGGCCCGTACAGGTCGAGCGGCGCGGTCCGGTTGTTGAGGCACATGCTCTGGATGAGGCCGGGCAGGCCGAGGAAGTGGTCTCCGTGGAAGTGGGTGATGAAGATCCGGCGGACCCGCATGAACGAGACCGTGGAGCGAAAGAACTGCCGCTGCGTGCCCTCCCCGCAGTCCAGGAGGACGAGCTCTTTCTCCGTGTCGAGGGCGATGGCGCTCGCGGAGCGCTCCTTGGTCGGCCAGGAACCGGCAGTGCCCAGGAACACGATGCGCACGGGGGAGGGTAGGGAGGGGCGATATTAGGCCCCGGGGTCCCGCCCGGCGGCCCGTCCCCGCTCGGCCGCTCCGACCCGGTAATCCAAATGTAGTACCCCGGGGTAAGATTTCCCGCACATGGTCGACTGGGACCGGGTCGAGGAGCTCCGGAACAAGGGCTGGGACTGGGACCGGATCGCCGACGACTCCAAGGTCGGCTACCAGGCTCCACGGGGGGTCACCGACAAGGGCCGGGCGTTGCGGACCCTCTACGCGAAGCGGGCCCGGACGGCGAGCCGGGAAGCCCAGGCCGAGGAGCCCAAGTCGACCCAGCGCGCGGACCAGAAGGCCAAGTGGACAATCGCGCGGGTCGGAATGCTCCTCACTCCGCTCTTCGCGATCTGGTTCCTCATCGCCTACTTCGTGCCCTCGCCGGTCGGGGTCTTCATCAGCGCGATCCCCACGCTCGGCCTGGTGCTCGCGGCGTCGGCGTTCCTGCTGGCGTTCGGTCTCCTCCGCACCGACAAGAAATGGTCGACCGTCTTCCGGGGAGCGGTGGCGGCCGGGGTCGTTCTGGGCTTGCTCCTGTCCGCGGTCTTCGGCATAGTGGGGGTCCTGGCCGGGTACCCGACGCTGACCGGCGTCACCTCCCCGGAGCCGGCCAATTTCCACAAGGCAGCGAACGCCCTGTGGACGTCGGGCGGCCTTCCGGTCTACTTCTTCTTCGGCTCGGCCGCCTGCCCGTACTGTTCCGCGTCCAGCTGGGCGATGGTGGTGGCGCTCGAACGATTCGGCACGTTAAGCGGTACGAGCACCGACTACTCCAGCTACAGCGACGTCTATCCCGGCACGCCGGAGACGGTCCTGGCGGGCGCGTCGTACACGAGCACGCACATCTCGCTCCAGGTCTCCGAGTCGACGTACACCGGTTCCATCGTGCTGCCGGGGTTCGCCAACGACTACCAGAATGCCTACTTCGTGGCCTACGACTCGGGCGGCTCCATCCCGTTCGTCGTGATCGGGGGCCAGTACTTCACCGTGGGAACGTTGGTCGACCCGGCCGACCTCCGGGTTCCCCAGACGGCGGCCGGGAACCCACTGAGCACGGCCCAGGTACAGTCCGAGATCGCCACACAGAGCGGGCCGGCCTGGTCCGGCCCCGAGGGCATCTCCCAAGCGGCGGACTGGCTCACCGCCTTCATCCTCAAGATCGACGGCGGCCAGCCGTCCTCTCTCCTGACCGGGAACGTCTCAGCGGACTACAGCCAGATCACTTAGTCGCGGGCCATGCGGTCAGAGACGCTCCACGCCATCCTGCCGCTGGCGATCGTCGCCGGGCTGGCCTTCTCCCTCTTCGCGCTGGCCGAGACGATCGACCCGGCGCTCCAGAGCATCTGCTCGGTCTCGCCGATCATCTCCTGTCACAAGGTCGACGTGAGCGGCCACACGACCACGCTCGGCATCCCGGACTACGCCTGGGGGATTGGGGGATTCGTCGTCATGTTCATCCTCGACGTGCAGGTCTACCGCCTCGGCCGGGGACGCTGGCTGGACGCCTTGACTCTGGTCTCGGGGGCCGGATTCGCCCTTTCGCTCTACTTCGCCGCGATCGAGCTGTTCGTGATCGGTGCCTTTTGCATCATCTGCTATGGCTCGTACCTATCGAACGTCGCCGTGCTCGTCACGGCGATGCTGCTTCGACGTCCGTCCAGCGGCTCGGGACTCTCGGCCCGGCCGGCGGCGACCGCCGCGGACGAGATCTAGAGGGCCCGGCTCACCGGGCCGCCCGGTGATACGGGCGGGCGGAGAATCCAGGTACGAGACTTGCACCGGGGGGAGGTCTAGGTTCAGGTCATTGGTCAGCTGCGCAGCGATCTCCTTCAGATGCTCGGTCATGGTGGCTCGAGGGGACGAGGCCCCCGCGGGCAGATAGGCAACCAGCCCCCAAATCCGGGGGTCAAGCGAGCGTTCCAAGCGGGCTGCTCCACCGGCGAGAATGGAACGTCATTTCGACCGCCTCTCGCTTTAAATACTGCACCCAACTCGGCGGCCCGGTAGAGATGCCGACCAATCCCGAACTGGCCATAGCAGCCGGCATTGCGATCGCGGGCAGACTCGTCGGGACGGGCATGGCCCAATCCGGTATCGGAGCCGCCGGAATGGGGATCATCGCCGAAAAGCCGGAGAAGTTCGGCCAGGTGCTGTTCTTCTTCGTGATTCCGGAAACGCTGTGGATCATCGGCCTCGCGCTCGGGATCCTGCTCATCCTGAACGTGTTCTAGGGGCGCGGCCCGCCGATGAGCCTCGAG
>JASHQC010000053.1 GCA_030037735.1 Thermoplasmata archaeon | reverse complement strand
GTTTGACCTTGTCATCGAGGTCGAAGCACCGGACCTCGTCCGTTGGCGCGAGGGCACTCTCCGGTGCGAGCGGTCCCTCGATGGGGCGCCGTTCCAGCAAGACCAACGGATCCGGCTGGATTCCTTCCCCGCCCTCGCTGCGGCGCTCCAGGGGCAGAAGGACCCGCCCGAGCCGACTACGTAACTGCAATACGATTCCACCCGAGCGCTCGTCCGGGTACCGGCGGCTCGTTAAAGTGCGGGTCGAGACTGGCTTCCCAGGAAGACGATGTCTCCCCTGTTCGCCGTCGATCTTTTGGGAAATCGCCGGGAACTTGCCGTCCCGATTCTCATCGATTCATTCGTTGGAATATACCGGTGGCATGCCAAGCGGACCCTCCGTCGTATCTCCCTCGTCCGGGGGGCGATGGCTGGAGATCAACTGGTCGGCGTCTCGATGCTCGAGGACCTAGCACCGGGGGTCGGGTACGTGTATTACATTGCCGTCCGACGAGAGCATCGGAAGCTCCATGTCGGCACGTTCCTGCTCGACGACGCACTGGACCGGTTCCGGTCCCAGCGCGCGGAGATCGTCTACGCCGCCTCGGAGGAGGACAACGCCGCTTCCCTGGCACTATTCCGGTCGCGCGGGTTCCGAATTGTCGAGCGGGACGAGCGAGGATACCGCGAGGGAGGGCTCGGTGCGTGGGGTTTGCGGAGCAAGATGATGGTTGTCAGCGGAGAGGTCCTCCTGGGCCTCCGGATCAATCCGCCCGGTACGTCGGTGCAGATTTCTCCTCAACGAACCCTCGGCTAGAACACGTCCCCCCCATGGAAGGAGAACCGGGGGGAGCGGCAGACTCGGGCCGGATCGGTCGACGGCGGATGGCGCGAATTGGGCTTAAGAGGCTTCGCCATGATGGTGGGATGGGAGTGACGATAAATCGCGTATCCTCGCGTGCGAAGAAGCCCGGCATGGTCCGTGATGAACGTGGTCCTTGCCAGGGCGAGCCAGCGGCCGGTCGCCTCCCGTTCAAGGGCGTCGAGCATCGCGGTCGCATGAGCAGGATGGGTGACTACGATCTCGGAAGCCGTTCGAGCGTAGGGACCCGATCCCCCGTGGGCGTACCCGACCGGATTCGACTCCTTCGTGAGCACGCGGAAGTCGGATGGCTGACGCCACCCGAATTGGAAACGCACCCGGAAGGACCCGCGATACCGGGGGATGAAGCCGTACCGACCCTCGGACGCCACGTCCAGCAGCTTCTCTAGCAAGCTATCCTCGTGGGGCCGTAGCGCCCTCCAGCCGTACCCCCTGGGCAGGGACCGAGGGGACGCACGGCGCCAGCGCCGCAGCGCCACCGGGGGCGAGTACACGTCCTTGTATCCTAGCTCCTCGTAGAGATGGTGGGCTCCCCAAGAACGGTGCGTCCAGAGGAAGACCCACCGTCTCCCCGTGTTCTCCTCCCGAGAATGAATCTCCTCTAGGAGCGCTCGAGCGACCCCTCTCCGAAGGGCATCCGGGCGCGTCGCAACGCCGGAGACCCAAATCACGGACTCAGTTCCGGCCGGGGTCGCGTAGTCGTGGACGGTGGTATCAGCTTTGCCGAGCAGCTGACCCTTCTCGACCGCGAAGAGCGCCTGATAATCCAGGAAGGGGTAACCCAGTGTCGAAAGGTGCCGCAAGAAGCGGGCGTCGTACGGCGGGTCCCCATCGAGCCAGTTCAGCGCCCCCACTTGAGGCCCGAGCCGGTCCGGCAGGTCCGCCAGTTCGACGATTCTCATCGCGCCTCGGTTGGCCTACCGCGCAGATTACGACGGCAGGGGAAGGTGACCGACCTAGGATCGGCCCCTCTTCTCGAGGTACGTTTTCAGGGGATCCCAGTACGATTTCTTCCATCCGGACGACAGATGGCCCGCGTGGTCCGGCAAGACGCCGGAGTGGACGAACGTGAGGCGAGTGCCACCCTTCGCGGGAGCGAGCAAGAATGAGACCGTTGAGAAATACTCCTGAGGCCACGTCTCCTCCGACGGTCTCCAGCTCTGGACAATCTTCTTTCCCGGAACCAGCTCGAGGTTCTTTCCGTGAATATACCCATCCCAGACGGAAAAGGTGGCACCGACCTTGGGACGAATGCGGGCGGGGGCCCCCGTGAAACCGGAGTGGCCCCGGGACGTCATGATCGTGTCATAGACCACTGTGGGTGGTGCGGGCAGCAGGACGCTCTGCCGGATAGTTCGAGTCTTCATCCCGTCGCCGAAGCTGGCGCCCGTCCATGTACGTTGCGGTCAGGGCAGGCGTTCTCGGGCAGCAACGTCCGTTTCCAGGTGCGCGATGGCGCCGGGAATCAAGGAGGGCACCTAAAGAGGGCTCGCCGGCTTCGTGGTAACGGCGTCCAATGTCGAGCAGGTGTCCTGACTGCGGCTCCGCGATGGAGTTCACCAGCCGGCCTGCCCAAGTGTTGTCGGGCTCCTGTACCGGATGCGGGCATTCGTTCACGATGCTCGAGGGAGCCGTCGAGCTCGGCCGAACCGCGCGGGGGATCTCGGCAGGAACTCCCGGCCCCAACGAACCATCCGGAGAGGGGGTCTCTTCGTCGGGCCCGGCCTGTACTCTGTGTGGAGCCACGCTCGAGATCGCCGCCTCGCCCCGAGGATTGACGGGGGTATGCAAGGGATGCAGTTCGTCCTTCCAATTCATCCTACAATCCGGTGACGAAGGTCCGGATCGCCGACCCCTCAACCGTACGGAGTATCGCCGCCACGACCGGGAACCTTCTGAGGGACCCCGAACACGTCCCTGCCGTAACTGTGGTGGCCCTTTGCAATTCACGACGAGCCCCGAGGGCTTGGTCACAGGAACGTGTGCTGCCTGCGGGAATCGTTTCACATTGCCTCCCCGCCGCGACCAGGGAGCCCGCGGGCGCGGTGGGTCACCGACCCAAACCCGCGGATATCTCCCTCGCCGCGGATCGACCAGTGGCTGGCAGCGCAAGAGGGATTGGGGCGCGCCCCCTCCCGGGTTCCGGCCCCGGGCTCCCCCTCCCCAACGACGAAACCGCCGGGAAGATCGCGACGAGGTCGAATGGACCCGGAAGAGCCGACGCCGGCGCACCGCCGAATGAGGTTCATTTTTTCCCGCCCCCGCGTCAAGGAGCTCTTCTGGGCGGGGGGCAAGGACCCTCAGGGCCGGCAGCTCGGCTCGGATGATTGCCAAGAATTGCACCCTGCTCCAAAGTCAGGACGCAGCTCGGCCGCCCGGATCACGATCGGCCGGGTGGTGGCATACCATCTCACCGCGTGCGTGCTGGCTGCGCCATTACCGGTCCGCGCTGTCTCAGTCGACGATTAACGGACGACTTCTTCGACTTCGCGGTACCACGGCTTGGCCGTACCGGCGCGGGAGCGTTTCTCCCATTTCCGGGTCTTCGGCGTAGCGTGCAGCAGACGTTCGAAGTCGGCGAGACGGTCCCGGACGCGACCGAACTGGTCCTCGTCCAACCGGCCCGACTGCTCGAACGAGTGGAGGAGCTGGCGCGTCTTTTCGATGTTTTGAAGGGCCTCGTGCCAAAATCCCCAGTCGTCTCCGAGCACTTCGCAAAGGTACTCGTCGTCGATTAGCTCGATGTCGGGGGCTTCGCCGCCCCGCAGGTCGTGCCCCAGGAACAAGATGATGAGGTCGACCAGGTCCTTCCTCGCGATCTGATGGATTTGCAATTTTTCGAGGACTATGTCGGCGAGCGTGATCGTCGGGAAGTCCAGCTCGAGGCGACCGTCTCCGGGCTTCGATCCGAATAGCACGTCGTGGCTGAACTCCAGCTTGTCGAGGAAAACATCGACGTGGAACTTGCCCGTGCCCTCGTAGTAGATCAGCCGTCGGTCGCCAAAGAAACCGTTCACTACGTCGTCGGATTTGAATTGGAGGTCCTTGAACAGCCCGCTGATGAAGCGGCCCTGTTTGGCATAGCCCGCGAGGTCCAGGTCGGTGAAGAGGGGTTTTCCTTCCTCGACGCGCCCGAGGCGGTGGAACACGGTGATGCATTCCGGGACGTGCACCGAGTGCGCGTAGATGGCAAGCGAGCCGAGTATTCGCAGCGAGACGTTCCGCTGACGCGCGGCTTCTACCACCGCCACCGACTCGCGAAGAAACTCTTGGTCGGTGAGCGCGATGTAGGTCTGCGCCTCGGTCAAGTTCTCACCGCCCCACATGGACGACGAGAGGAAAGCCGCTTCGATTCCCGTTCGCCGGCGTCTCCGTGGCTAATTCCTCGGCCAAGCCCAGAGAGCAGGACCTATCAAGCTGCTCTTCCCTCAGGGCGGTCAGTCCGTGAATCGGCGAGCCTCGAGAATTCCTAACCGCGCTTCTCGACAGAAATAAATCCACCCTCCTTTTACCATGCTACGACCTAACAGGGGGAGTTAGGTGGCAGATGCTGAGGTAGACGCCTTTACGCGCAAAACGGAACCGGCAACCGCCCAAGTGCAGGTCTTCACGCGACGGGCGTCGGGCCTCGTGCGAGTGATGTCCCCGTACTCCGCTTTCGCGTACAATATTCTGAATATCGGGGTCATCTTCCCCTGGGTCTACATCACCACCCTGGCGTTCTACCCCGGCGCTCAAGTGTGGCAGGGAATCATGATCACCGGGGTCTTCACCTCCTTCTTGGCGGTCGTGTACGCGGGTCTCGCCTCCGCGATGCCGCGGACGGGTGGGGACTACGTGTTCCAGAGCCGTACGCTGAGACCTTGGATCGGATTCTCCATCGTTGCGACCGTCATCGTCACCTTCTTCCTGCAATGGCAGGCCCTCGCGGGCTGGCTGCTCGCAACACTCGGTCTCGGTCCCATGTTCACCGGCCTGGGAATCATCCAGCACAATTCTACCTACCTTTCCTGGGGCGCGTGGTTCCTCACCGGCACCGGGGCGTGGTACACCACGATCGTCGCCTCCGCCATCGCCGCGGCGGTGCTCATCAAGAGCTTCCGTTGGTTCGTGCAAGCTCAGTGGGTGATGTGGTATGGATTCCTGTTGAGCTTCATCACGATGATCGTGATGTTCGTGATCACTCCGCACCTCACGTTCGTCACGGACTACAACCGGGCGGCTTCGATTGCCGCGGGGGTTCCCGTCGGAACCACCAACTACTACCAAGAAACCCTGGCAATTGCGGGGAAGGCATTTACCGGTCCCCGGGTCTACTCCCTCATCGGGACCCTGCTGGTCGCGCCGGTAGCTCTCACGAGCCTTGGCTGGGTCGGCTACGCGCAGGAGCAGGCGGGAGAGATCCAGGGTGCTACTAGCCTCAAGAATCAGACGTTCATCAACCTCGGTGGCGGTATCACCGCGATGGCGATGATGGCCATCCTCGCCTTCGTGATGGTGAACACCGTGGGGCAAGGCTTCCTCGGGGCGGCCTACAGCACCACACTGGCCGGCACGAACCCGGCGCCGTTCTCTCCCTACTTTAGCTACCTGGCCGCGGTGTTGACGAACAATCCCATCATCTTGATTTGTCTGATCATCGGAATCATGCTCAACGCGATCCAGGTGGTGTTCAATGTTATCATCGGGTGGACGCGGGTTGCCGTGGCGATGTCGATCGACGGCGCGCTGCCCAAGGTCGTCAGTAGCGTGAATCCGCGGACCCACACGCCGGTGTTTGCCCACATCGTCTTCCTGATTCTGGGCGGAGTCGTCTACTCCTACGTGTACAACCTGGTATCGATCAATGGCACCCCCTGGACCACGTACACCCTGGCGGTGACGATGGTCGCCACGGTGATGTACATCGGCACGGCGCTCGGCGGCGCGTTGTTCCCCAAGACCCGCCCCGAAGTCTACCGGACCGCCCCGATCGCGAAGTACAAGGTCGGACCGATCCCGCTGATCACGATCTGCGGGGTGATCGCGGTGGTGTTCAGCCTCTGGATGCTCTATTGGTACGTCACGAATCCGTTCCTCGGCGTCGTGCTTGCGGGTAACCCGGGACTCATCTCCCTGGGCATCATGGCCGCCATCTTCCTGGGCTGGGTGGCCTACTACTTCATCCGACGGGCGTACCTGAAAAGCATCGGGATCAACCTCGAGCTGGCGTACAAGGAGATACCGCCCATCTGAGCCGTTCCACGGCCGGAAGCCCTTCGGCTCCCGGAGCGCCTATCCCGTCGTGAACTGGTGGCTCAGCACGCGCTTGGGTTCGAGGTTGATGATCGCTCCCCGGAGAGAGCCGGCGCTGTACTCCGAGCCGGGGTCGATGAGGAGGGACCGGCCGATCTTGGCGGAGTTGCGCGTCTCGTGGATGTGGCCGTGGAGCGTCAGGAGCGGCTGGGTCTCCTTGATCGCCTCGCGGAAGGAGTGCACCCCTACGGGAATCAACACCTCTTGTCCCCCTTGCGTCACCGGGCGGGGCGGGTCGAACGAACTGTCCAGCTTCGGGGCGATGTCGAGGCCGGTGCCGAACGGGGGCGCATGCATCATGTAGATGGCGTGTTCCGGGTCCCGGACCTGCTTGAGCACCTGGTTCAGCCGCGGCCCGAGCTGGTCTTCGGGCAACTCCCGCGGAGTGTTCCACGGAGAGGGATTGGTCCACCCGAACCCCAGGATCTCGTGGTCCTCATCGAATGGGACCACGGCCTCATCGATGTACCGTACGTGGGAGGTCGATTGGACCTGGGCCAATGCCTCGGGCTTGTCGTCGTTCCCGCCGATCCAGAAGAGGGGAATCCCCCGGGGAGCCAAGTGCTTCTCCGCCATCTCGACCCATCGGTGGATCTGCTGGATCATCATCTTCGTGAACAGCGCATCGATGCGCCCGGGTTCGCTCCGGATGGCGTCGTATTCGTCCTGGGTGAGGCGAGCGGGGTATTGGCCGGAGTCGGCGATCGCCTGTTCGATCGGCTTGAGCTCGGTCTCCGTCAGCCCTTCCCAGGTCTTGCCGGAGAACTTCGTGCGGAACCGGCCCGTCCGGTCTTGGACGATCGGGGCGATCGTCTTCGCGGTGACGTCGCCCGCGATCAGCAACGCATCCACCTGATAGAAGTCCGCGGTCGACAAAAACTTCCGGAACACCAGTTCCGAACCGTGGATATCCGCGGCGAGGAAGAGCCGCTTGAACTTCTTCTTGGAACCGTCGGTGAGCGTCAGGGTCGAGCTACTTCCGGAGACCGCCTAAATCCGGTCTCCGAAGCTCCTCCTTTAGTATAGCCCGGCCGAAGCCTGGCTTGAAATTGAGGAGGCTGCAGGCCATAAGGAGATTTCCGTAGTGGCTCGAGATCGACCCCGAAGCTTCATGGACCCGTCAGAGGTGGGTCGCTGGTCGATTCATGCCGACTTCGCGCGAAGGGGTCGCATCCGGGGAGGCCCACGAGACCGCCACGTTAGCCGGCGGATGCTTCTGGTGCACCGAGGCGATATTCTCTCAGCTGCGCGGCGTCCGGAGTGTCTTGCCCGGGTACTCGGGGGGGTCGGTTCCTAACCCCTCCTATGAGCAGGTGTGCACCGGCCGGACCGGCCACGCCGAAGCCGTTCAGATCGACTTTGACCCGGCGGTCATCTCGTTCCATGACCTGCTGCTCGTCTTCTTTTCTACCCATGATCCGACGACACTGAACCGTCAGGGCCATGACGTCGGCACGCAGTACCGCTCGGCCGTGTTCTACCGGTCTCCGCAGCAGCTCAAAACGGCCCAGGAGGTCGTGAAGGGGATCGCGGCGAACCGTCTCTGGAAGGGCACGGTCGTTACGGAGCTGGTTCCGTTCCAGGCGTTTTACCCCGCCGAGGATTATCACCGAGAGTACTTCCGGCGGAACCCCACCCAAACATATTGCCAGATGGTCATCGAGCCCAAGGTGGCCAAGTTCCGGAAGCAGTTCGTGGCCCAGCTGTCGGCCTGAACGGGGCGGTTTCCAACTACGTTTCGGACCAGCGCTTGAGGGTTCGCGCAATCTCCTCGATGGCGTCCCACCCCTCCTGTACGATGCCCCGATAATCCAAGAACCCGTGAATCATTCCGTTGTATCGGGAGGTTTGTGCCGGCACCCCGGCCTCCCGGAGCCGGTCCGCAAACCGCTCTCCCTCGTCTCGCAGGATGTCGTACTCGGCGGTAATGACGAGTGCGGGGGCCACATGCGTCAGATCGGGCGTCTGGATCGGCGCGACACGGGGGTCTTCCCCCTGCCGAGGAGACGTCAGGTACTGCCTCCACATCCAAGGCATGAACGAAGCGTCGAGGCCGAACCCGGTGGCATTGGTGGCGTAGGAGGGGGTATCGGGAGAGTACCCCGTGACCGGGCAGATCAGGACCTGGCCCGCCAGGGCAGGACCGCGTCGGTCGCGGGCGAGGACGGCGAGAACCGCCGTCATGTTGCCGCCGACGCTGTCGCCTCCGATGGTCATGCAGTTGGGTCGTAGGTTGAACCGTTGGGCGGTCTCCGACTCGGCCAACCAACGCAGGGTGGCGTACCCCTCCTCGAGCGCGGTGGGAAACTTCTCTTCGGGCGACCGGTGATAGTCGACGCTCGCTACCACATATCGGGCGCGGGCGGCGAGCTCGCGGCACAGCGTGTCATGAGTCTCCAGGTCACCGAAGACCCACCCTCCGCCATGAAGGTAGATCAGCACCGGGCTGGGACTGTTGATATCCCGTGGAAAGTAGAGTCGGGTTCCGAAGCGCCCGGCGGGTCCCTGGATGGAGTGATTCTCGATGCGCTCCATCGCAGAAGGGCGCCCTGCCATTTTGTCGGTCTCCGCGGCGATCGAACGAG
>JASHQC010000052.1 GCA_030037735.1 Thermoplasmata archaeon | reverse complement strand
TGACGCAAGGAGGGGTTCAGCACACCACCGTGGGACGCGGGATGTGGCACGCCGAAATCAACAACCTGCCCGACCGGCCGATGCGATTCATCCAAATGTGGTTCCTCCCCGAGCGCCTCGACCTCGCCCCGTCCGTCGAGCAGAAGGCGGTCTCCCGGTCGGAGCGCACCAACGGATTCCTTCCGCTTGCCAGTTCGCGTCACGAAGGCGCCCTCCCCTTGCGGAGCGACGCGAGCGTGTTCTCTTCTTACCTCGAAACCGGCCGGGCGATCTCACATCCGTTGAAACCGGGCCGGGCGGCGTACCTCTATGTTGTCGAGGGGGGACCCGTCCGGGTCAACGGCCGGGCGATGCCCGACCTCGCGGCCGCCGAGCTCACCGACGAGGCGACGCTCCGAGTGGTGGCCGACCGCGACGCCGAGCTCCTGCTCGTCGACACGCAGTTGTAGATCTTCTACCCCGTGCCCAAGAGCCCTCGACCTTAGCGACCTGGGTTTGGCCCTGGCGGGGCGAGCCATCTAGCCTTAAGGTCTGGGCTTTGTCCATGGGCAGGGGGTGGCATGACCGCTCATCCGCCCACCGATCTCATCGACGCTCTGGATGCGCCAAGCGAAAGCCTTCGGCTGGTGGCCCAATGCCGAGACGCCCTGATCGCAGAGGGAAACGTATGGGGAGAATTCTTTGGCCACCGGATCCGGGCAAAAATCGAGGATCGGTCGTTCCATGGCGTCGTGTGGTCCGGTCCGGGATTTGAGGCCGTCGCGCTCGCGGGTTGGGACATGGCCGGGGACCTGGGCCGGCGGGGCTGGATGTACCTAGCCGAGGGGTACCGGACCCGCACGATGCTGGAGGGATTCCTCCAACGACTCGAATCGCCCACCGTTGGCGTCCTTCCGTTCCTCAGCTGGGCGGACGAAGTGCCCGGAGTACCAGAGTCGGATCGCTCGGCGGTGTTCGGGAGCCGGGGCCTGTTTCCCGTGGTCCGCGCCGACATGCGCTACCCGAAGACCGCAGCACCGGCTCACACGCCAGAGGACCCTGGATATCCCGTACGGCCGTTAACGTTCACCGACGAGTCTAGGATCGCCGACCTTCTTTATCGGGTGTATGAGAAGAGCCCGGAACGAGCGCTCTTCGCGGCGACCCTTGACCAGCGAGAGGACGCCCGACGCGCCGTCCACGACTTGCTCCACGGCGGGATCGGACGCTGGCTCCCGGACGCTTCGTTCGCGATCGAGCGGAACGGTCAGCTCATAGCGCAGACGCTCGCGAACGAACTGGAAGGCGGCCTTATCACCGAGGTCGGTGTCGATCCCTCCTACCGTCGCCGGGGCCTCGCCCGGCGGCTCTTACCGCATACCATTGACGCCCTTCGGTCCGCCGGCTTTGCCGTTCCGAGGCTGGTCGTGACGATGTGGAATCCCGGCGCGGTTCGATTGTATCAAAGCGTGGGGTTCGAGTTTGTCCCCGGAGGAGCGGGGCGAGTGTGGTTGAACTTGCCCGCGCTGGGGATTGAGCGGCCGCTGGCGCCTCTGGGCTGATCTGCGGCCGGAGTGTCTATATCGGGGGAGGAACTGGCTAGCTCGGCCCGGTTCGAGGAGGGGGCCGCCCCAACATGCAGAAACGAGCGAATCGAAGCAACTCCGCGTCTCCCCAACCCGTTCTATCCTCCTTTTCCGGACACCGTGCGGTCGACGCGTAAAGAGAACGCCCCGGCCGGGTAGGCGTTTCCCACGACGAATTATTCGCTGGGCGGACCATTCGCCGAGTCGGCGAACACGGTCCGTGCGTCGACCACGGTCGCTACGGTCCGGATATCTGCCAGCTTCTCCGGCGTTATGTCGAAGGGATCCGGCGAGATGACGACCATGTCGGCGTACTTCCCTGGGATAAGAGAGCCGCGGGTGGTCTCGCAGTGGCTCGCGTACGCGGCCCCCATCGTGTACGCCCCGAGCGCTTCTTCGAGAGTGAGGCGAAGCGGCGAGAGGGTCCCCGACGCGTCCGTCCGTTGGACCGCCGCGTGGACACCGACCCACGGGTTGAGGTCGGCGACCGGCCAGTCGCTCGCGAAGGCGAGTCGGGCACCGGACTGCAGCAACGCCTTCCAAAGGAACGCCCGACGGGTTCGCGCCGGGCCGACCGCCTCCCGCCATCGCCGCGTGAGCTCGGGAGCGGCGTGTCGGGGCATCATGCACGGAATCACCCCGAGTTGGGCGAAGCGGGGGATGTCCTCTGGAGCCAGGTTCTCGCAGTGCTCGATCCGGTGGCGTCGCCCGACCATGCGATTCGTGGCGGAGGCCTTCTCGTACGCGTCGAGGGCGAGCCGGACGCCCCGGTCGCCGCACGCGTGAGTGAGGATCTGGAATCCCCTCCGGTCGAGGTCCGCGACGATCGCCTCGTACTCTGCGATTGGGTAGACCGTTTTGCCCCGCGAGGAGGGATCATTCGAATACGGTTCGAGGAGCGCCGCCGTACCGGTCTCCTGGACCCCGTCGATGTAGAGCTTGACCGCGCCGACGCCGAACCAATCGTCGTGGGCCTTGGCCACCGCATTCATGAAGTCCGGATACCGCTGCTTCGGCGTTCCCCGAGGATGGTAGATGGCGGCCCGGATCCTCAGCGGCAGGGCGTTTCGGTTCCGGAGCTGCTCGTAGCCCTCGAGCGTGTCGAGCGGAACCTGAACATCGAACGCCGTCGTGATCCCGTAGCCGCTCGCGGCCGTCAGAATCCGTTCGAGCCCCTCGATCGATTTGCGTCGAGCAAATTCGGGGAGCAGCTCGGTCACGTCAAACGATTCAGTGAAGATGCCGGTGGGCTTCCGGGTCTTCGGATCCCGCTGCATCCCGCCGACGTCCCGCGTGACCTTGGAGAGCACGGCTTGGGCCCGCTCGACGAATCGGGAGTTTCCCCACCCGGTGTGCCCGTCCCACGAGGTAAGGAGAACGGGCCGGTCGTAGACCGTCGTGTCCAGGTCCTCGGATGTCGGCAGCCCCTCCCGGCCGAGGGCCGCGTAATCGAATCCGTGTCCGACGATGATCTCCTCGTCGGGGTGGGCATGGGCGTACTCGCGCACCCGACGCTGCACCTCAAGCATCGACGGATGGTCCGAGAGGTCGATCCAGTGGCCGAGTTCGTAGGCCCAGATCAGGTGCACGTGGGCGTCGATCAGTCCCGGAATCACCCGTCGCCCCGCAGCGTCGAGGATCTCGGTCTTCGAGTCCGCGCCGCGCTCGATCTCCCGACGGGAACCGAGCGCCACGATGCGGCCCGCTCGGGCGGACAACGCTTCCGCTTCGGGAACAGCGGGGTCCCCCGTCCAGATCCGCGCGTTGGTCAAGATGAACGCCGGGGCCGGCAGAGACGTCCCTTCTGGGGTCCGGCGAGGAAAGGGCGACTATTAGGGTGCGTCGCAGCTCATTTGGAGCCTCCGGCAGCCGCCCCCTGGGGCAGTTCCGCCCGCAGCGCGGCGTGACGTCGGGAAGCGACGAGGAGACTGGCGACCACGCCGAATCCGACGAGCGCCGTCACCACCGGGAAGAGGCTGGTGGGGCCGTAGGCGCTCCAGGCTGCGCCGAACAGCAAAGGTCCTACAAGGAGCCCCGCGTCTTCCACCGAGCCGAAGACCCCAATCGCCGTGCCTTGGTGGTCGCGCGGCATGGCGTTCAGCGCGAACGGCAACAGGTTGGCGAAGAGCCACCCTAAACCCGCCGAGAAGACTAACGTGGCCGCCACCATTTCGTCGTAGGAACGAGAGCCCCAGGTGCCCACCGCGCCGACCAACAGCAGAAGGAATCCCACGGGAATCGAGCGCCCCGGTCCCCAGCGGTCGACGTACGTTCCCAGCACAAACGAAGCCGCCAGGCTGACCAAGCGGCCGGCCCCGAGAACATATCCGGCATAGGAGGGTGTTCCGCCAAAGAGAACGACCGAATAGTACTGGAGGAAATTCGTCGTGAACGTCATTGCGGTGAACGTGATCAGAACCAGGCCGAGCGCGATCAGGAACGGCCGCGTAGCGAGAGCTCTGACCGAAAGTCCGCGGCCGCGGGTGGCCGGTGGAAGGGACACTCGGGCCCACGGGAGCGCCGCGGCGGCCGCGATGGCGAGGGTCAACGCCGCCAGCGACAAGAGGGCTACGTCGCGGAAGCTGTAAGTTACAAACGCGACGGGCCCAGCCGCGACTCCCACGGCGATACCGAGTCCGAACACAGAACTCCACCGCCCGGTGCCGGTCCCTTCCGAGCCCGGGCCCCCATAGGTGAGCGCCACCCAGCGCAGAACCGGGGCCAAGTAAACGCCCATCGCACCGATCACAACCTCCGCGCCCAGGATCGCTGAGAACGTGGTGGCCACAGCGAGGAGAAGAGTGGCGCCCCCTACCACCGCTCCGATGCCGACGATGAGCGTCGGCCGGCCGAGGCGGAATGCCAGCGCGCCCCACAAGGATTCGGTCAGCAGCATCCCCGCCGCGTAGGCGCTCAGGGTGAGTCCGTACTCGAAGATGGGAAGCCCGAGCTGTTGGAATCGGAAGGGAAGCGTAGCGCTCAGGAGTCCAACAGAGACACCCCAGAGTGCGGTGGCGCCATACAGGTATGACTGGACGCCACTTCGGGGGAACCGGAGTTCCGCCGGCGAGGGAGCATCGGGACCTGGAGGGACCGACACCTGACCTCGCTGACGCAGGGACTACGCCGGCCGGTCGGATGGCAGTTCGGAGAGAAGGTCCATGATGCCGTTGCCGAGCCACTGCCCCCCGTCGACGGCGATCACTTGGCCGGTGATGTAGGAAGCTTGGGGGCCGGCAAGGAACAGGACGGCATCGGCGATCTCGTCCGGCGTGCCGAATCGCCGCATCGGAATTTCCCGCTCAATCCGGTGGATAAGGTCCTCGGATAGCCACAGCTGCCGGTCCGTACCCTCGGTACGCACCGGCCCGGGCGCCACGGCATTTACTCGGATACGGTGCGGCGCCCACTCGACAGCGAGCGTCCGGGTCAGCGCCAGAACCCCCGCCTTGGCCGCGGCCGAATGGGCCGTCCCCGGTCCCGCCATCCAAGCGTACGCTGCCACGATGTTCACGATCGCCGGAGCGACCGCCTCCCGGAGTAGCGGGAAGGCGGCCCGAGAGCAGTAGAACGTTCCGTCGAGCACGATACCGACGACCGCGCGCCAGCCGTTCGGCGTGATCTGCTCCGACCGGGCGATGAAGTTGCCGGCGGCATTGTTGACAAGGATGTCCAGCCGGCCGAACTCCCGGCGGACTGTTGCGATCAGCGCCTCCACCTGGTCGTAGTGGCGAACGTCGGTCGGGACCATCACGATGCGCGCGCCGGTCTCGCGAAGCTTGGCCGCTCCGGTCGTGAGATGTTCTGCGGACCGACTTGCGATGACGAGATCGTATCCCGCTCGACCCAGGCGCTCGCCGATAGTGAGGCCCAAACCCGTCCCTCCCCCGGTCACGAGGGCCACCGGCCGGCCAGTTGAGGATCCGGCTGCCGGCAAACTCGAGGAGGCCGCTCCCGCCTTCATCTCAACCCAACGGCCATGCGCTCGTTATCTTAAGGAGACAGTTCGGAGCTCGACAGCACGACGTCCCGGCGGAAGTCTCTTCAATGGCCCCGCCTCAACGCGTTCCATGGCCCGACCCGCGATGCGGTCTGGACACCGCAGTGCACCCAGTCCCCAAGTGGTCGTTCTCTTTGAGGGCTACGCGGCGCCGGGAGTGGCGGGTACGGTTGGATTTGTTCGGGACGGAGGACGGCGTATCATCATCGACCCCGGAATGGTTCCTCGACGATCGGCCATCTTGGGACCGTTGGCTCGATCCGGCACGACCCCGGAGCAGGTCACGGACGTGATCTTCTCGCACCACCACCCGGATCACACGCTCAATGCCGCTCTGTTCCCCCGGGCCCGGTTTCATGATTTCTGGGCCATCTACCGCAATGACGTGTGGGAGAGCCGACCGGCCGAGGGCTTCCAGGTCTCGCCGCACGTCCGGTTGCTGGAGACGCCGGGCCACACCCCTCAGGACATCACCACCATCGTGGAGGCGCCCGAAGGGACCTACGCCTTCACCCATCTCTGGTGGGACCACACCGGCCCCCCAGAAGACCCCCTTGCCAGCAATGCCGAACTACTCCACAGGAATCGTATCCGGGTGGCTCCGTTAGCCAAGTGGATCGTGCCCGGGCACGGAGCCGCGTTTCAGGTCGGCCCGACCACCCCGCTGTAGTCGGCCACGGCGGGCCTATCGGCCCCTTCCCCCCGGTCTCGAATGACCGATCGAGGCCGATCGTCCCGATGGAGCGGGAGGCCGCATCTGGTCGAAGCGCAGGAACGCTCGGAGTTCAATTCGTCGTGGCGGGCGACGAACCCCGGGACCATCCCCACGGCACGATGCGCCGCCGCGCGGTCTCATGCCGACGGCATTGTCGGCACCAGAGCACGGGGCGGCCCACCCCCGAGGAGAGCTCGGGCGTGGCCAGGTGGTCGGACGGCGGATGCCCGCAACTGCGGTTACCGCAGTGCTGGTACCAGTTTCGGTCCATAGAGCGGAAAGAGCTCGGAAGGGGAGCGCTAATAAACAATACGTATTCCTGCGTATTAAACCTACCTTTTTCCGCTGCCGAGCCTCTGGTAACACCGGGCCGGAGGGAAAATTCGGCACCACGTCCCGTCCGAAACAGTATTTCTCTGGGAGGAGGTGGCCGGGTTGTGGCGGTCCCGGCTCCGACGGTCGCGGAGAGCAGCCCTCCGACCTCTTCCCGCGAAAAGCCGCGGGATCGTCGGCGAGGGCGCGGCCGGCGCATCGCGCTTTTCGTGATCCCGACGATCCTCGCGATCGTGCTCATTCTGTTGCTTCAGGGGACCCTTACGCTGTTAGACCCGCAGGCCGGAGTCTGGACCAGTGCCCGGACCGCCGAATGGGGCAACCAGACGTTCACGCTACCGGGCTTGCAGAAACCCGTCGTCGTGATCCGAGACGGGAACGGAACGACGCACATCTTCGCGCAGGACGACCCGGACCTGTTCTTCGCTCAGGGGTACACCCAAGCCTCCGACCGCCTTTTCCAGATGGAGTCCGAGAGTCTCGCCGCTCAGGGCAACCTCTCTTCCTGGGTCGGGAGCAGTGCATTGGCATCGGACGAAATGTACCGATACCTCGGTGTTCCCCAGGCGGCTTCCGCCATGGCGAACGGGGTGGCCACCGTCGACCCTACGGCGGGCCAGGACATGCAGGCGTACGTGGACGGCGTCAATGCGTACATCTCCTGGGCCGAGTCCCACAATGCCGTCCCGTTCCAGTTCAAGGTGCTCGGGGTCTCTCCCTACCGTTGGAGTCTCTACGCGTCGTTCTGCTTCGACCGGCTGATGGTCATTGGCCAGACAACGGGCTTCACCGAGCCTCTCTACGCTGCCGTTGCCGCAGCGACGACCGGGGACGCGGCCTTCGACCAGTTGTTCCCGGTCTATCCGCAGTACTGGCAGAACTACACGGTTCTGCCAGGAAACGGAAGCATCGGGAACGCGTCGCTCGCGGCCCAAGGAATCTCTGCCAACTACCTGTTCTCGCTGGACTGGTTCGGATCCTGGGCCACCGGGCTGTCGGGTACGGAGAACGGAACCCTCGTTCCGCTCTATCGAGCCGCTCTGGCGAACCTCAGTGACCCTTACATTCAGGACTTGAGCCCCTCGGCCGGCGTGGGCAGTAACAGCTGGGTCGTCGCAGCGAACCACAGCAGCCTCGACCAGCCGATGCTGGCCAACGACCCTCACCTTCCACTGATGTTGCCATCGCTCTGGATCAGCACGCAGCTGGTAAGTCCGGACTACGACGTCGAGGGCTGGTCGCTCGCGGGATTGCTTGGCGTGCTGATCGGCCACAACAACCAGACGGCGTGGGCCCTCACCAACTCGGAGGGAGACACCGCGCTCGATTACGTCGAGACGTTGCACGGAGACACGTATCTCCAGAACGGAACCTGGCATCCCCTGACCTGGACGAACGAAACGATCCAGGTGGCGGGCGGGAGTCCGGTGCCGTTCGACCTCGCGTGGACATCCAACGGGCCGATCGCGGCCCGGATGGGCGACCTGGGGCTCAGCGTCCGGTGGGCCGGCACAGGCCCGACCTGGGAGGCGGCCGCGGAGCTTGAGTTCGACCGAGCGCAAAGCATCTCCCAGTTCGAATCGGCCCTCGAGCAGTGGTGGACGATCCCCAATCTGAACGCACTGATGATCGCCCGGAACGCGTCGGACCCGACCGGCCAGATCGGATGGATCGTTCCGGCTCGCTACTCGCTGCTCAACGAAACACTCCCAGACGGCCAGCACGTCCAGGTCATCGGCTCACGGGGCCCTTTGAACGGCTCGGGAAGTTTCGAACCGGCGGGGCAGGTGCCGTTCGACCTACTGCCCCAAGTGCTGGACCCGGCTCAGGGATACCTCTTCGCGCCGAATCAGCCGACGGTCGGGACGGAGTACCCGTACCCGATGATCGGGAGCTGGTGGGATTCCGGCGGCCGGGCCCACACCATCGGGAGTTTCCTCGCTTCTCACCCGACGATGAGCCCGGTGCTCATGCAGGCTCTGCAGTCGAATGTCACGGATTCGTGGGCGATCGGCCTCACGTCCAACTTGGTCGACGCGCTCCAAGCGGTTGCCGGGAAAGGGTGCGGCGGCGTCGGAGCCGCTCCGTGCGCCTCGGCGGAGGCCAAGGCCGCGTTGCCCATCGTGGAGGCCTGGAACGGGTCCTTCGAGGTCTCGAGCGTAGCGGCGACCATTTACACATACTGGTGGAATGAGCTCCAGCAGGCTACGTACGACCCGGTAATGGTCCGGGCGGGGTTGGTGGGGGCTAACGCACCGTTCCCCAACGCTTACGAATGGATCGCGGCCACCGACCCTAACGGCTCTTACTGGTTTGCCGGCGGCTTCGCGAACCAATCGGATTCCGCCGCGTACTCCGCGCTGGCCTTCCTGCAGGCGGCCCTCGGCACGGGCACGAACCCAACCGCCCCGGATCTATCGGGCTGGACGTGGGGGCGTGTCCACACCTTCTTCCTCCCCTCGCTCACCGGCGTTGAGTCCCTTGGCGAGGGACCGTACCCTCAGTGGGGCGACAGCTACACCCCGAGCGTGGCGCCGTTCGATGACAACATCACGGTCCCCTTGGTCCAGGTCTCGATCGGCTCCTCCCTTCGATTCGTCTCCACCGCCGGGCCGTCACCGGCCTGGGGAATCCTCCCGGGTGGGGCCAGCGAGAATCCGGCCTCCAGCTACTACGCCGACCTGCTCCCGCTCTGGCTCGCCCATGAGTACATCGGAATGGACATCGGCACCGAGTCGCAATCGATGGCCCAAGCGGTCTCGGTCTGGACCTTGCAACCATGACCGCGTCGGCACGCCGTCGGCCGTCGAGAGCCGAGCTGCTGGTCTCCCTCGTAATCCTCGTTCTGCTGGCGACGATTCCGGTGTGGGTCCAAGGCTGGTGGTCCGCCCTCCCGTTCGCTGCGGCGGTCGGGGGGATCGCGGGCGGCCGGTGGCTCCGATGGTTCTGGGCGCTCCCGGCGAGCTTCGCCGCCGGGGCTCTCGCGTGGGGTCTCGAGTTGGCGCTGCTCCCCGCCGACCCTCGCGCCCGGCTCGCCGACGCGCTGGGACCCGCAGAAGGATTGACGGGAACGTTGTTTCTGCTGATCGGCCCGCTTCTCTTTGGCGTGGTGGCGGCCGTGACCGGCACAGCGGTCGCGGGCGCCCTGCGACTGGCTTCGGAAACGCAACGGTCTCCGACGGGGCCGCAGCGTGTGGAAAGCCCCGAGTCGGGTACCGCTCCCTGAATCCTCCGCGAGTACGTCCGTCGAGCCTACTCGCGGACAATGAGCACCGGCAACTTGGCGTGGTGCACCACCGCATCGGAAACGCTGCCGAGGAAGAGACGCTGCCCGGCGGAGAGTCCCCGGGCCCCCATGATCAGGAGGTCGAAGGGATGCTCGTCGAGGTAGTGGAGTATTTCCTCCGCAACGAACCCATCGAGCAGCACGGTCGTCACCTTGAGCCCGGCCAGCGCCACCTGGTCCTTGAGACGGGCGAGCAATTCGGTGTGGGTCTTGATTTCCGCGTCATGTATGACGGGAACGGCAGTGGCGGTTCCGGCGGGCAGGGCATGAAACGCGGCGACGCTGATCAACGTCATGGAGGCAGAGAGCGCCTTACCGAGCTCGATCGCCGCCGCGAGGGCCTTCTCAGAGGATTTTGATCCGTCTACCGCCACGGCCAGGTTCTTCAGCATCAGTACCTCGACCGCCGGAGGCGGCGGCCGATTTAGCGTTCCCGGGCCCCCATCACCCCGGCATCGGGACAACTTTATCGTGGAACCATTGACTGGCCGACGGGATGTCGCTTCCGCGCCGCTGGGTCGTCGCCGTCAAGCATGGGATCGACGTGAACCTCACTCGCGCCGACCCTACGACCGGCCGAATCGACTTGGCCCGTGCCCCTCGCAAGACCAGCGACTTCGACAAGAACGCCGTGGAAGAGGCCGTCCGCCTCCGCGAGAAGCATGGAGGAACCGTCACGGTGGTTACTGTTGGTCCCGCGACCGCGCGGGAAGCGATCCGGGACGCCCTCGCGATCGGCGCGGATGAGGGGGTCCTTCTCGCGGCTCCAGACGGTCCCGTCGGGGACTCGAGAGCGGTGGCCGGCACGCTCGCGGCCTATTTCCGGACACCCGGCGGCGCATTCGACCTCGCTCTGTTTGGCGAGGGCAGCACCGACCACTTCTCGGGCACCGTAGGACCCCGCGTGGCGGCCGAGCTAGGGTTTCCCTCGCTATCGCACGTCCGACAGCTGACGATAGATGGAGGACATCTTCGAGTTCATCGCGACATCGACTCGGGGATCGAGGAACTGGAGAGCGGGTTTCCGGCCGTCGTGACCGTCGGACAAGAAATCAACACGCCTCGGATGCCCACTTTTCTCAGCACGCTCAAATCCTCAAAGAAGGAAATCCGGGAGATCCCCATCGACTCCCTCGGTTTATCCGCGAGCAAATGGACGCGCTCGATTGTGATACAAGAAGCCTCCGTACCGAGCGTGCCGCGAAAGAAGATTCGCGTGTCGGGAGAGAATCCGAGTGCCCTCTCTCACGAATTGGTCGAGCTTCTTCGCCGAGAGGGGATAGACGGGAAATGACCGAGCGCGTCCTCTTGGTCGACTGGGTCGCCGGCGAAGCGTCGGCCCTGTTGCCCCTGGCTCGCGACCTCGCGGGACCGGGAGGCGCGCTCGCCGTGCTCTCGACAGTCGCCGGGAATCCGTGGACCTCTTCGAGCGGAATCGACACGGTCTACCAAGTGGCCGCGCCGGGGTTTGACGCCACCCGGGCGGATCACCTCGCCCTCGCCATCGCCGAAGCGACCCGAGCGCTGCCCGCAACCCTGGTGCTTTCCGGTCCAGCGAAAGTGGAGCGGGAGGCGGTGGCGCGGGCCGGAGCTCTACTCGATGCTGTGGCTATCACCGGGGTCCGCGCGGTGCGGGTTGGACCCGACGGAGTCGAGCTGTCACGGGACCTTTTGAGCGGGAATGCAACCGGCATCGAGAGCATTGCCAGCCGACCGGCCTTGCTCTCTCTCTCCATCGTGCCGGCCGGCGCCGGACCTGACGAGAGCCCTCCCAATGCCACCCAGGTCGTGGCGCTCCCGGTGGAACTTCCCACATACGATCTCCGGCGAATCTCCCGGCAGCCGAAGCCGGTTGCCGGTGTGGACCTCGAAGCCGCGGATCGAATCGTCTCCGTCGGCCGGGGCCTCCAAAAGAGGGAGGATCTGGCCCTGATCGAGGGCCTGGCAAGGGCGCTCGGTGCGGCCGTGGGATGCACCCGTCCGATCGCGGCGGAGTCGGGATGGCTGGGCGACGACCACTGGGTGGGGCTCACCGGCCACCGGGTCCGACCCACGCTCTACGTGGCCGTGGGAATCTCGGGCGCGGCGCAGCACCTTGTCGGAATGCGCGACTCCAAGATCGTAGTGGCGATCAACAAGGACGCGAACGCGCCCATATTCCAGCAGGCGGATTATCAGGTGGTGGGCGACTTGTACGCCATCCTGCCGGAGCTCACGCGCCTACTGACTGCCGCGTCTACAGCGCCGAGCTGAACTTCCACGCGTCGCGGGCGATCCGGGTCAGCGAGGCACGGCCCCGGTACGATTCGGCCAGCAGCTTCCGCAGATGGGGGCGGCCCGAGCCGTCCGTGAAGAACGCCCCGTGCAGGAGGCGCGTGAGGATCTCGGGGTACGTGCCGTACAGCCGGGGATTGCGGAATACCGCGGGGTATCCACGGAACGCGCGCAGCTCCTTCAGGACGAAGCTCTGTTCCAACGCAGTTCGATAGGACGTCAACGAGGCTGCTGAGGGGTCCTTCGCGCGGACCGCTCGAACGGCCGTCTCGCCGGCGATGCGCCCGGACTCGAGTGCGAAGTCCATCCCGCGCAGCGTGAACCCGGAGTTCAGGAAGAATCCGGCGGCGGAGCCGGCGACGAGGTACCCATCCCCGAAGAGGGGAAGCAGGCGACCCCATCCGCCCTCCTCCACGAAGCAACCACTGTACTCGAGCAACGTTCCACCGTCGAGAAGACGGGACAGCAGTGGGTGTTGTCGGTACTCCTCAAGAACCTCGAACATGGACACCCCTTTGCGGACCAGCGACTCCATTCCGAGGATGAGACCGATCGACAGCGTCTCTCGATTCGTGTACAGGAAGCCTCCGCCCTCGACGTCCGACGGAAATCCGATCGTCGTGTATTGCGTCCCCGAAATTCCACGCAGCTGGAACCGACGCTCGACCTCTCCCGGCGGAAGTCCAATGACCTGTTTCACGCCGACGCCCACGACGTGGGGGTCTGGTTTCGGGGGCGACGCGGTTCCCCGAGCGAGGATCGCGTTGGAGCCTTCCGACAGGATGACCACGTCGGCCCGGATTTCGTCATCGCCGGCTCGAATTCCCACCACGTGGCCGTTCTCTTTCACGAGGTCGTCGATCTTAATCCCGTACACCGGCACGGCACCGGCCGCTTCGGCCTTGGCGGCCAGCCACGGGTCGAGCCGGCTCCGGAGGACGCTGAAGGCGTTGAACGGCGGCCGGGAAAACTCCGCATCAAAGTAGTCCAAGGAGGCGGCACGAGTCGGGGTGAGGAAGCTCACGACATTCCGGTCGATCGCTCGTTCCACCGGGCACGGCTCCTCCTCCCAGAACTTGGGGAACAGCCGCCCGAGCGCGTGGGTGTATAGCAGCCCGCCCGAAACCGTCTTGGTGCCCGGTTGGGACCCCCGTTCCACCAGGACAACCTGCAGTCCTTCGCGCGCGGCTGTGTAAGCCGCCACGCATCCAGCGAGGCCAGCCCCCACGACCACGATGTCGAACCGCTCCATGACCGGCGCCCCGTCGCCGTAGTCGTTTGGGTCTTTGAAGCTTAGACCTGAGGATGCCCGCGCCCGTACCCGACGGTCGGGGGACAAAGACCAATAACCCGGCGCGCTGACTGATGCCCATGAGCCGTCTGGCGTTCGCCTGCCGCTCTACCGGAGGCGCTTGTGAGTGGGCCCTCGAGGCCGACTCTGCTGAGGTAATCCTCCTGCGGTTCGCAGAACACCAGAAGTGCGCCCACCATCTTCCGGAGCTCACCGGTGAGCTCCGCCAAAAGGCGACCGCCGCGATCCGGACGACCTAGCGGAGGGACGCGGTGGCGGTTTCGTCCAAGCTGACGGTCGCCGACCGCCTCGGGTCCGACGCGTTCGCCTCGGATAAGGAGAGTCACCTCCGGGTCGACGCGATGGACCTGTGCCGAAGCTGCGCCCTGAAGCCGTGCATCCAGGTCTGCCCCGCAGAGGTCTACGAATGGGACCAGGACCGCCTGCGGATACGGTTCGAGAACTGTCTCGAGCTGGGCGCTTGCCGGATCGCCTGTCAGACTATGGGCAACGGAGCCCTTCTCTGGTCGTTTCCCCGGGGAACGAAAGGCGTGCAATACCGGTACGGTTGAGGCCGCGGAGCGAACCATGCCGACGTTCGTCCTGTCAGACAAGTGCAAGGGGTGCATGGAGTGCGTGCGACTCTGCCCGAGCGACATCATGCACATCGACCCGACGATCGGGAAGGCGTACAACGCGGAGCCCTCGATGTGCTGGGAATGCTTCTGCTGCGTCAAGGGCTGCCCCGAGGCCGCGGTCGACGTGCGCGGGTACGCTGATTTCGCGCCGCTCGGCCATCGGGTCACTCAGCAACGGACGGCCGACCGCATCGAATGGCGCATCGAAAGCCGGGGCGGCGCGGTGCGGGTATTCGTTTTCCCGATTCGGACGACCCCGTGGGACTCGATCCCCTCGCCGGCGACCGCGCCTCCGCCGGGACACGAAGCGGCACAGAGCGAGTTATTGTCATTCGAGCCGGACTATCTGGCCGTCGAGGTCCTGCCGACGTTGCCGTCGATCCGGCCCGTCGGACCCGGCTAAAGCGGCGGGTTCCCCTAATGGAAGACGGTCGCCCGAGCGCCCCACGGTTCGTGGACGCGGACCTTCTGATCATCGGAGGGGGGATGGCCGGTTGCGGGGCAGCGTACGAGGCCCGTTACTGGGGGCGAGACCTCCGCATCGTGGTGGCGGAAAAGGCGGCCATCGAGCGCAGCGGCGCTGTCGCGCAGGGCCTCTCGGCGATCAATTGCTACATGGGAATGCGCTGGGGCGAGAATCAGCCCGAGGACTTCGTGCGGTATGTCCGGAACGACCTCATGGGTCTCTCCCGTGAAGACCTGGTCTTCGACATCGCGCGGCATGTCGACTCGACCGTTCACCTGTTCGAGGAGTGGGGACTTCCCATCTTCAAGGACCCGACCACTGGCCGGTACGTTCGCGAGGGCCGATGGCAGGTCATGATCCACGGGGAGTCGTACAAACCGATCGTGGCCGAGGCGGCCCGCAAGGCCGCCACCGAAATCGTGGAGCACGTGGTCGTGACTCACTTGCTGCCGGATTCCCGAGATGCCCGGCGCGTCGCGGGCGCCGTGGGAATCGATGTACGGGACGGACGTTACGTCGTCTTCCGGGCCAAGGCGGTCATCGTCTCCGCGGCGGGAGCGTCGCACATCTTCCGACCGCGCTCCGCCGGCGAGGGATACGGCCGGACCTGGTACCCCCCGTGGGCGAGCGGCTCCGCCTACGGTCTCCTGATTCCGTTTGGGGCCGAGATGATCCAGATGGAGAACCGTCTCGTCGTCACGCGGTTCAAGGACGGGTACGGGCCGGTGGGGGCGTGGTTCCTGCTGCTGAAAGCCGTGGCGACCAATGCCCGGGGCGAGGAGTTCGAGAAGACGCGACTCCCGGAACTTCGCGAGCGCGTGGGCGCGTATGCCGACGCCAAGCCGATGCCCACGTGCCTCCGGAACCACCTGATGCTTCAGGAGATCCGGGATGGCCATGGACCGATTCTGATGCACACCGAGCGGGTGCTGGACACTCCGGAGAAGGAGGCCCTCGGATGGGAGGACTTCCTGAACATGACCGTGGGCCAGGCCGTGACTTGGGCGGCGCAGGGGATCGACCCAAGGACCACTCCCTCCGAGCTCATCCTTTCCGAGCCCTACGTAATGGGATCTCACGCCGTCTGCGCGGGCGCGTGGGCGAGCGGCCCCGCCGACCTCGCTCCCCCCGACTACCGGTGGGGGTACAACCGCATGACGACGATCCAGGGCCTGTTCGGCGCCGGCGACGCGATCGGCGGCTCAGCGCACAAGTTCTCCTCCGGCTCCTTCACGGAAGGTCGCCTCGCGGCGAAAGGAGCCGTGGCGTATCTGCGCGACCACACCGACCGGCCCGCGACCCCCCATCCCCACCGGATCGCTGAGCTCCAGGGCGAGTTGTTCCGGCCGCTCGACAACTTCCAGCGAGGGCGCTCCCGGATCACCGCCGGGTCGGTCCACCCCGACTACCTCCAGCCCATGAGCGGGCTCCAACGGCTCGAGAAGACGATGGACGAGTACGCGGGTGGGGTGGGCACGGATTACATGACCAACGAGACGATGCTTAACCGGGCGCTGGAGAACCTGACCGCGCTCCGCGCCGACTTGGCCCGGCTCGGCGCGTCGGACCTCCACGAGCTCCAACGCGCGTGGGAGCTCGTCCATCGTGTCTGGACGGCCGAGGCGGTGGTTCGCCACACGCTCTACCGGAAGGAGACGCGCTGGCCCGGTTATTACTACCGGGCGGACTACCCCAAGGTGGACGACGAGCACTGGCGCTGCTTCGTGAGCTCGGTCTACGATCGGCACACGGACGCGTGGACGCTCTCGACACGAGCGTATCGGCCAATCCTGTAGCCTTCCTAATTCACGGTACGGCCTCCGTTCCCGGGCCGCACGGCCTCGACGGGTTTCTCCAGCACGTGCCGCCGGATCAGGCGCTTACGGTCCGACGAAATTACCTTCCACGGATGCAGGAGGAGGAGCTGGGCCCAAAGGTCCGGCGAGACCCGGAGCGAGGCTCGCCGGGCGCTCAACCGGGCCCCCCGTTCGGGATAGGAGACGAGCGCCAGCCCGCCAGGGCGCAGGATCCTCCAGGTCTCGTCCAGGACTCCCTTCTTGTCGACCAAGCAACAGAGAACGAGCGAAAGTACCACACAATCGACCGTGCTATCCACCACGCATGGGACGTTCGTGGCCGACGCCTCGATCAGGCGGACCCGACGATCGTTACTCCAGCGACTCCGGGCGAGGGAGAGATTTTTCGCGTCGGGATCGACCATGACGAGGGTCCCGGTAGGTCCTACCCGATCGAGCAGAGTCGCGGCCAGGTAGCCGACTCCGGCACCCAGGTCCACCACGGCCTGCCCCGGACGGATCGAGAGCAAATCGACCTCCGCCCGGGCCGGGGCCCACCAGCGCCGTAGCCAGTTATCGAGGGTCCAACCCCGGCACCTCCGGTCGCGCGAGGGGAGAGCCAGGAGTGCCGGGCTCGAGATCGGAATCACCGCTCGATCGAGCGCTCGAGACGATAAAGAGACGACCGGAAGCTGGTCCGCTGGACGGCAGTAAAGTCGCACCGCGTGGGGGTGGATGACCTAACCGGTGCCCCGGCCCGAGGCGGTCGCCGTGACGGTCGCGGCGAGGCGTCGGGCCTCTTCCCGGTGCCGCTGGGCCTCCTCTGTCCGGCCGTCGTGCTCGTCCAGTTCTGCGAGCCGGCGGTGACTGTCCGCCGCTTCCTCCGGCGTGCCGGCTTCCGTGGCGAGCGCGAGCGATTCCTCGAAAAGAACGCGGGCCTTGTCGGCCCGGCCCTCCCGTTCTTGCAAGAGACCCGTGATGAAGGCAAGCTGCTGCTGCACCTCGCGGCGGGGTGCCTCCCCGGCCAGCTGGCGCAACCGCTCGATGCTCTTGCGGGCGCGGCCGGTACGACCCTCTTCCACCAGGACCCGCGCGGTCCTCAGTTCGACCCAGATCTCCAGCGCTCGCGACCCTGACCGCGCGGCCTGCTCCGACGCGGCGGCCAAGTCCGCCAACGCATCCGGAAGACGACCGAGAGAGCGGAGCACCGCCGACCGATCGAGATGCGCCCGGGCGAGCCACTCGGCATCGCCGCTGGCCTTGAATCGCTCGATGGCCTCCTCGAGGAGTCGACGGGACAGCGCGAGGCCGTTCGGGTCCAATAGACGAACCAAATGCGCTCGATCGAGGAGCGACTGTCCCTCGAGTTGCGCGTCGCCCGCGATCCGGGCCAGGTCCGCGGCGGCTTGGTGATGCGCCTCCGCCGCCGCGGGGTCGGCCAGGCTCCATGCGGCAACTCCCAGCGCCCGATGGGCGACCGCGAGCCACCGGAGTTCTCCTTTGGTGCGGAAGGCTCGTAGCGATCGCTCCGCGGCGGAGAGGGCCGTTTCGGCATGGGCCCACAGGTCCGGGCGCACCTGCGGGACGAAGAGCTGCTCGAGAGGGGAGGGTCCCATCGGACCCGCCTGGGTAGGGTCGCGTAGCGGCTCCAGTATCTGGATGGCCTCCTCGGTCTTTCCGATCCGGCTCAGGACATGTCCAAGGGCAATCCGGACCACGCGCTCCGATTCGGGCCTCGAAGAGGGGAGCTGCCAGAGGCTGTCGAGGGCTCGCTCAAGATGAGCCCGCGCGTCCTCGTAGGCGTACTGGCGCACGGCTAGGTCCGCAGCGCGCCGGTTGTAGTCGACCGAGGGAACCGTCTCTCCGGCCAAGTGGTAGTGGAAGGCGATCTCGAAGAGTTCCGGGCCGGCCCGACGCGCTCCGATTTCGTGGGCGCGGGCCACGTTGCGGTGCATCAAGCGGCGTCGACCTTCGGGCAACTTCGAGTAGAGCTCCTGTCGCGTCGCGGGGGCCGTAAACTCGTACCGTTGAGCGCCAACGCGTCGCAGCACGCCGCTGTCGACGAGGGGCTTGATGAGCGGCTCGAGGACCTCCGCCGAACGTCGGTGGAGCGTACGGGCCATGATAGCCAAGTCGAACTGCCTTCCGATTACGGCTCCGTAGGTGAGAATGCGTACCGTGTCTTCGGGAACACTGCTGAGCCGGAAGGACGGAACCCCCGCCGCGCCCGCTTCCTCGCCCGGCTTCTCGGGAGGCGGGATTGCTTCCTGGTAGCGACGGGTCAGCTGCTCGATGGCGGCCGGGAGTCCCTTGGACCGTTGATGGACCGCCTGGATGTACTCGGGGGACGGCCGGGGCTCGGGTCGAATGTTTCGAATCACGCCCGCGGTCTCGTCGAGCGATAGGCCGGAGAGCTGTACGGAATCGACGCTGGGCCCCTTAGCGAGCGACTCGATGAGAGCGCTTCGGGACCCGACAACCGCCGCGTCGGAATCCAGGGTGGCGACCAGGACCGCTCTTTGGTCCCTGATGCCGGCCGTTACACTGCGCAGGAAGTCGAGCGAATCGTGGTCCGCGTGATGAAGGTCGTCGACGGCGATCATCACGGGCGTTGTGCGAGAGCCTTCGAGGAGCAGGCGCTCCAACTGGGCGTGGAGAGCTCGCCTTCCGAGGTCGATGATCGACCGCTCGACGTCAAACAGCTTCTGGATGCGTTTCTCCACTGGCGTGTCTTCATCGGGGAGCACGGCCACCGTGGGAAAACCGGACACTGCGCCGGCCTCGTCGCCCGCTTCAAGCCAGAGGGGGAGCCCAGAAGCCTGGGGCACCGAGCCCGAGGTACCCTCTGGGCCCGGGTCTCTGCGCAGAAGATCCCGGGCTAGGTCGAACGGAACCGGCGTGTCTCGAGGCACGGCCCGGGCGCTCGCGACCCGGAACCCGCGAGCCTTCGCCCGCTGCACGGCGGCGTCGAGCACAGTCGACTTGCCGATGCCCGTCGGACCGGAGAGAATAATCACGCGGCCTTCCCCGTGCTCTACCGAGTCGAGCGCTGCGGCAACCATGGCGAGAACCGAGGATCTCCCGGGCGGCGGAACTGCGCCCGGGCGGCTGGCGTCTACTTGCGCGACCACACTGGGAGCCACACTCAGCCGCGGGAAGCCTAATATCTGCCGCCTCCGCCAGCCCATCGACCCCGTCGAATTTGGACAGTCCAGAAACAGGTCGAGCCGGCCGGCTCACGGACCCACGCGACTGCTTCGTTCGCGGAGAACCGACGTGACGAACGCACGTCCGTCGGTCGAATCCTCGCGGCGCCCTCCGGTTTTCCGGCCCTTCCGGGGGAAGGGCCGGTGCTACGCCCGTTCAATCCAGAACGGCGGCGGGAAACTCCGGACGAGCGGGGGCGGGAACCGTCGGCTCCTTCAGCACGATCGGAGCCCGGCGAGTCGCCCTTCGCACGCTCAGAAGTCCCTGGGCCCGGAGGGAACGGGGGTCCTCCCCGCGGCCTTCGAGCTCAGCGTAGTCCCGGAAAGGCCGCAGGGGCTTCGACCGCGGGCCGTACCGCTCGTTGAGCGTGGCCTTCGCTACTAGGTCGAAGATCATCGTCTCCTCCTGTGGCTTCGTCCATTGCGGAACCACCCTTCTTTGACCAACGGAAGTATTTGAACATACCGTTAACTCGAAGCCCGTGTTACTATCGAGAAATACGTGTGTCTGCCGTTTGTCCGACGTCTTATAAGCTACTGCGGAGCCAGGGGACCCCGGTCATAGGTCCCAGAGCGGGCCGTTAGGGTAGCCAAACGCGCGAAATGGTCTCCGTGAAAGAGATCACCGACCCAAGCCGGTCCTCAATTCCCAACGGTCGGTTTCATCTAGGCGGGGCCCGCAGATGTTGATGTGCCATCGCAATGGCCGCGTTGACTCCACCCCCTCCGCCGGCTCCGGCGACGTTCTCAGGGCCCTCGCTTGTCGATCCCCGGACTACCG
>JASHQC010000051.1 GCA_030037735.1 Thermoplasmata archaeon | reverse complement strand
ACAAAGCGGCATGCCGTGCTCTGAGCCGGGTAAGCTCGTCCCCGCAGGTCCGGCGCGGCAAGAAGGTGTCGGAGGGGGGCTTGGCCGACCGGTTCCTGTCGCTGACCTAGCCACCGTCAGCAACCACCTGCACCGGTGAAACCCGACCCCCGTGGGGGTGTGCCCGATCTCCTAGCTTCGCACGCGATGATCCTTCTGGAGAGAGACAAGAGCCAGGGGTCTTAATCGAGAACCTTGCCTGCCGAGTCGACCTTGAGGGGCCCCTTGGACATATCCAAGATTGCCAGTTCGTTTCCCCAAGGATCCTTTACCCTCGCATATCGACCGATTGGGATGTCGAGCGGCTCGGAGACTACCGTTCCACCAGCTTCCACGAACTCTCGGCATGCAGCGTCGGCGGAATCGACAAGTAGGTCCGTCTCGGGGGCGCCCGGTTCTTGGGCCAGGACGAGTTCGGTTTCCGAATCACTCATCCGGAGCCCGGCGGACTCTCCGTCTCGGATCCATGCCATCCTCATACGCAGACGATCACGATAGAACCTGAGGGCCGCATCGAGGTCAGGAACTCGGAGCAGGAGGCAATCTACCTTTCGGAACATCGCGAGGGAGACCTCCCGATTTCGTATCAATGTTCGGAACCAATGTCAGAAGTTCGGTCCCGGTGGAGGGGTGCAGAGGGAAGACTTGCTCTGTCCGATATGTGGGGACTTCGGTCGCGCCCAAAAGGGCCCCTTGAAAGCGCCCAAGCCTCTTCGAGACGATGGCACCTTTTCGAACGTGAGGGGTTTAGAACGTAGCGGGGCGTCGACGACAGCCTGGGCAATCCTCGGCGGTGTCTGTTTGTATAGAGGATTGCAGCCAATTCGGGGAAAGTTCCGATTACTCCTCGACGGTCTTTCTCAGACTCCTTAGAAGCGAGGTGACCCGTTCGTACTTTGACATCGTTTCAAGATATTCCCAGTCGAGTTTCCCGTGCTTCGCAAGTCTGACCGCCTGGTCGTAGAGCTCATCAGAGTGCTCTCGGGACGCTCGTGTCAAGCGTCGGATAATGAGCGGCTCGATAGCGCTCACAAGCACGGGCCCGAAGGGAGTTTCGACTTGGCGCGGTCGAAGACCTGAGCGATCTCCCGCACCGACTATGTCGACCAGTCCGATTGTTTTCTTGACCCAGTACACTCGATGACTTCGCCCTTCCGCCCGTTGAAACTTCCAACGACGCAGGATCGGGGCGATTCGGTCCTTACGCCCGACTAGGTCAACATCCTGCGAGACATAGTCGGCTGAAGTCAGATAGATTTCGATGGCCGAACCCCCGACGATCTCCACCCTGGTCCGCGATTCCTTTGCGAGGAGGGCACCAAACCATGCGATTCGGTCTTCGGGTTTAGGGGCGGATACGATGATCTTGTCGAACTCGGTCGCGTCCATGTTCCCAGCTCGGCTTCATCCCAAGGTGAACGAGGAGCTCATCCTTCTCCCGGCGAGTCCGCTCCTCCTGCCGGTCTAACCGGTCCTGGAGAAAGTGTCGAAGCAACTTGTTGGTGAGCATCCACCCCGCGGAGGATTGCTCAGTCAAGCCGTTCAATCCTTTGAGAATCCGAAGAACCTGGATAGGTTCTGCTCCGATGGCACGCGCAATTCGATAGGCAGATTGGGGACACGGGGTAGTTGCCAACTGCTCCAGTACCCTTGCCCGAGTTTCGCTACCAAAGAGCGGGTCCATGATGAATAGAGACCGCGCGCGGTATTATACGTTTTGTATAATAGTCGGGAGAGCATGGTACGGGTCGTGTGCTTGGACCCGGTTGTACTGACAATTGTAGCCGCCATGCATCGGGGGAACACTGCCCTGTTCCAAATGGGTAGATTACGCCCATGGGGGTGTGCCCGATCTCCTGATTTCGAACACAAGCGCTTGAGACGGCTCGTTCCCTCCGCCGACGTCATGAGAGCCTAGCACGAAGACCCCTTTCCGTGCGGAAAGCTTCCTCCCTAGGGATTTGGAGACGGCAAGGTCAACGTGCCCGTTTCGAGCCTGTAACTCGGGACAACCCGCGGACCGGGGCTTAATCTAACGAATGCCGTTCTCGGGCCGTGGCCCCGATTCGTCGCTTGGCCGCCATCATGTTCACGGACATCGTCGGCTACACCGCCTTGGCGCAGAGGGACGAAGCGAGCGCCCTGAAGCTGCTCGACCGACATAATCGTCTCCTCCGTCCGATCTTCCCTCGATTTCACGGCAAGGAAGTGAAAGCGATCGGGGATTCGTTCCTCGTGGAGTTCAAGAGCGCGCTCGACGCCACCAACTGCGCAATCGAGATTCAGCGACTCCTTGACGAGGATGGCGTCTCGGCCCCTGAAGAATCGAGAGTCCGGGTTCGGATTGGAATCCACCTGGGCGACGTCGTCCACAAGGGGGGTGACGTCTTCGGCGACTCGGTGAACATCGCTTCTCGCATGGAGCCGCTGGCAGAGCCCGGAGGGATCTGCATCTCCGCGCAAGTCTTCGACCAGGTCCGGAACAAGATCTCGAACTCCCTCGAAAAGCTCGAGCCAAAAGTGCTCAAGAACGTGCAATTGCCGATGGAGATTTACCGGGTCGTATTGCCGCGGACCGTCCGGGAGCCTCCCTCCAGGGATTCTGGGCCGACTCGCCTTGCCGTCCTGCCCTTCGCCAACATCAGCCCGGATCCAAAGGACGAGTACTTCGCGGACGGACTCACGGAGGAGATGATCACCGTGCTCTCCCAACTCAAGGAACTTCGAGTCATTGCTCGAACGTCAGTGGTACCGTACAAGACCACCTCCAAAGGGGTCGCCCAAATCGGGACCGAGTTGGGGGTCGACGCGGTCTTGGAGGGAAGCGTTCGAAAGGCGGGCGACGAGCTCCGCATCACGGTGCAGCTTATCGACGTAGGTACCCAGGAGCATGCCTGGGCGAACACCTTCGACCGGAAGCTCGAAAAGGTCTTCGCAGTTCAGGCAGAGATAGCCAGGCAGGTGGCCGAGTCACTGAAGGTCAAATTTCGACCAGCCGAAGAGGTGCGCCTTGCTTCGCGACCCCCGGTCCGGCCGGACTCCTATCTCGCCTACCTGAAGGGGCGCAGCTTGATGAACCGGGGGGGTAAGGAACCCACTCAGGCGGCGAAAGTCCAGTTCGAGCTCGCAATCTCGTTGGATCCGAACAACGCCGCCGCCTATGCCGACTTGGCCGCTGCCACTCACCTACGGGGGAATTGGAGCTCGGACGTTCCCCAGACCGAGCTGGACGAAACCGGCCGAGGTTTAGTGGCTCGGGCCCTCGAACTCGACCCGAATCTTGCGGAGGCCCACGTATCTCTGGGGTTGTTCCTGTGGGATGCCTTCGAGTGGGATGCCGCGGAAAGAGAATTCAAGCTTGCTCTCTCGCTCAATCCGAGCTACTCGCTGGCCCATCGATGGTACGCGGGGCTTCTCGCGGACGAAGGCCGGCCCGACGAGGCTCTGGTGGAGTTGACGCTGGCCGAGGGAACCGACCCTCTCTCGATTGGTAATCTCGTTATCCTCGCTCGAGCCCTCCGATGGCTCGGTCGGTACGATGACGCGCTGGCCAAGCTTCAGAGGATTGGTGAATTAGACTCGTCCGGATTGGATTACCACTGGTCGATGGCGGTTTACTTTGGTGACCGATCGGATTTCGACGGGTGCCTCCGGGAACTCAACAAGTTCGAGGAATCGAACCGAGACCCGGAGAAGAGGTTGTTTTTGCGTGCCTGGTACCATGCGATGGCCGGGGAGAAGGACAAGGCACGAGCCTACCTCGGGCAGTTAGAAGCGCTGCCGAGAACCGTCAGCAACGATCATAGTCTCGCAACCATACACGCCCTCCTCGGTAATCTTGATGAATGTTTTCGCCGATTGGAGAAACTGATCGAGGATCACCTCATCGAGTTCCAGGGCTGGCGGCTGAATCCAAAGCTGGAGCACGTTCGGCGAGATCCAAGGTTCCAAGCGCTGCTGAAGAAGATGAACCTGGCATGATTCCTGTTCCGTTCGAGCCCTCTCCGCCACAAACCCGCATGTTGTGGAACGGTAATCACCCCTGATTCTATACGCCCAACGGCGTTTCCTCCCCTGTGCATCCCGACAAAGTCCTCGAGTGGCTGCTCGAGCCGGAACAGCCCTCGATTCGCTACCTGGCCTTGACGCAGCTGCTGGGAAAGCGCGAATCCGATGCCGAGGTCCATGAGGCGAAGGCGCAGATCCCATCCACGGGATGGGTTGCAGAGATCCTCTCCCGCCGGGACCCGAGAGGATGGTGGATTCGCGACGGGGGCCGAATGGAACCTCGGTTCCTAGGGACCCATTGGAACATGCTCGCCCTCGCAGACCTTGGCGCCACGCGGACGATTCCGCAAGTCCGAGAATCCTGCGAGTACTGGATGACGAAATCCCCTCTGGTCGGGGGAGGGGTGGGAGGGCTCGGGCAGGGAAAGGGACACCACTGCTTCACGGCCAACATGGCACGAGCCCTTCTCCGTATGGGATACGAGGACGACCCACGAGTCCGCAAGACCCTCGAGTTTCTGGTCCGAACCGCTCATCCCAAAGGGGGATGGACCTGCCGTTGGAACCGAGACGCTCCGGCACCGAGCCGGACGCTTGACGCCTGGGAGGGGCTGGGCGCGTTCGCTGCGTACCCGCGTTCAAAGTGGACGCCGACCATGAGGGCCTGTGTGGAACGAGGTGCCGAGTATTTCCTCGAACGCGAACTGCATCTCCAAGGTGACCGGTACGAGCCGTGGTACCGCTTCCACTGGCCGACCCATTACTACTACGACCTGCTGGTGGGGCTTGACTGCCTCACTGAGCTCGGCTATGGGAAGGACCCCCGCCTCGGCTATGCGCTCCAGCTGCTTCGCTCGAAGCGACGAAAGGACGGAAGATGGAACGTGGACGCCGTTCAAACGGACCCGACTGCCGAAGGTGCCCGTTGGTTCGCGGCGCACCCCGACCAGCGCCCGACCCCACTTGCCTTTGAGGCGCCGGGGAAGCCGAGCAAGATGATTACGCTCCGGGCACTTCGGGTCCTGGAGCGGGTCGAGCCTGCGAGCGGAGTCGGGCAAGGAACGCTCTGAGCTCGGAACCTACCCCTATCGAACCATACTTCGTCTGCTCGCCTGCTAACCTGGACGACCTCGAGAGTCAAGCGGAAGTTGCAGGTGCAGTGTCCATCGAGGGCAGGAGCCTGCATCTAGGCCATCTACTAAGATTCCAGGTTTCCGAATCGGCGAGGACCTCTTCTGCCGGAAGGGACCTACGTAGGCGCCAGAACTCGCGATGCAGGAACGGGAGCATCCGGTTCCTGCCGCGCCCAAGGACTGGAGGCTGAATGCCCTTCCAGACAGCAGGGCCTCGAGTTCACTCGACATCACCTACCGACCCCGGTCCGGGGGAGGGCCCCACGGCCGGCAGAAAAGTGGCGGTCCGTCCGGCCGCCGTTGCCAACACTCGCCGGCTCCTCGGGTCAAGCAGGTCCCGTAGGCCATCCCCGAGGAGACTGAAGGCGAGAACGGTCACGAAGATCGCCACGGCGACGACCCCTATCAGCAACGGGTTCGTGAGGAGGAACGATTCGTACTCGCTCACCATATTCCCCCATTCAGGGACACCGCTCGGGACCCCGATCCCGATGTAGGAGATCGTCGAGTAGGTGACAATGACCGTGCCGATGTCCATCGTGAAGTAGACCACGAGGGGCTCGAGGAGGTTTCGAAGTACATGGCGGACGAGAATGCGCCTCTCCGGGACTCCGGCGGCTCGCGCCGCCACGACGTACGGCTGTTCCTTAATGGCCAGGACTTCGCCCCGCGTTAGCCGAACGTAGAAGGGCCACCAGGAGGCCATCACCGCGAGCATGGAGGGCAGGGTTCCACGCCCGAGCGAGTTCGCGATGGCGAGGGCCAGTACGATTGTAGGGAACGAGAGGAAGACATCGGTGGTTCGCATGATAACGACGGAGCAGGCGCCGCCTGCGCTCCGAGGGGTATCCCAGAACCCGGCAATCAGTCCGAGCGTCGAGCCGACCACGAGTCCGAATCCCGCGATGGCGACACCGATGAACAGATCGATGGGGAGAGCGGCGAGGATGCGCGAGAAGAGGTCCCGTCCCACGTCGTCTGTTCCCAGCAGGTGCGTAGCCGATGGAGGCGCGAAGGTATCGGATGTGTCTACGGCGTTCGGATTGTAGGGAAGAATCGAGACGGCGTGTCCCGTTAGGAACAGGGTCACTGCGGGGACGGCCACCACCAGCGCGGCGGTGACCACGATGAGTAGAACGAGGAGGAATCCGACGAAGGTCAGGGGATTCGATCGCAGCACCCGCAGCGAGAGCCGCAGGCCCTCCGTCAGTCGCTTGACTATCTGGTCTGCCATCTACCGCCACTCGACTCGCGGATCTAGGATTCCGTAGAGAATGTCGGAGATCAGGTTCGCTACGACGACGCCGATGGCGAAGAAGATGGTGACCCCGATCGTTCCGGAAAAGCTGTAGCTCGTGACCGCGGTGTAGGCATACGCCCCCACGCCGGGCCACTCAAAAATCTCCTCGACGACGACCGTCGAGCCCAGTAGATAGCCGGCGATCAGCCCGAGGACGCTCGCGGTTGTTATGAGTGACATGCGGAGCGCGTGCTTGTAGAGGACCCAGAACTCGGACAGTCCCTTCATTCGCGCCGTTTTCACGAAGTCCATCGGAAGTGTTTCGAGCATCGAGCTCCGCGTCATGCGGGTTACGATTCCCATGTTGAGGAACGCCAATGCGATGGCCGGGAGGGCAAGATGAACGAGGGCGTCCCCGGTCGCCCGAAGGTTTCCTGCGATCAAGGCGTCGAGAACCGACATGTGGAGATACTGTGGAAACGGAGGTGGGGAGGTCGTGAAATCCCCCGAGCTGATTCCCAGGACGCTCCCCACCCCGATCGCGAGGAGCGCGGCGGCGAGGTACGTGGGAGTGGCCCATCCGCTCAGGTAGAAGATCCGGACAATGTGGTCGGCAAAGCGGCCGTTCGAGTTGGCGGCGACAACGCCCAGCGGAATCCCGATGAACACCATCAGGAACAGAGCCGCGAGGACCAGTTCCAGAGTCTCCGGGAATACCTGAAGGATGTAGGGGAGTACAGGGAAACCATTGTTCGGGTCGATTCCCCAGTTCCCCGACAGGAGACCGGCCCAGTACCGCTCATATTGGACGTAAACTGGAAGATTGAGCCCGAAGTAGTGGATGCACGCCTGGATCGTGCTGCGGCTCGCTTTCGCCCCCTCCCAGGCCGCGCACGGGTTCGCGATGGACAGGCGGGCGAAGACAAAGGTGACCGTGACGACCCCGAATAGTACGGGTATCAGTTGAAGGAGGCGCTTGAGGATGAAGACGAGAAGCTCGCCCAGGCTTCTCCCCACAACTGACTAGCCTCCCCCTCAGGACGCGTACTCCGTGTTCATCTCCATGACGAACGGAAGCGCGGCGCCCATCGGGTTCGTGAATTGCCCCTGGAGGAGGGTGTTGTAGATGAGGAAGCTCGTGGGGATCAGCAACCACACGTTCGTGTAATTGTCGTACATCAGCTGGGTCATCTCAGCGTAGTCGGCGCTCGCGTTAGTTGCATTGTGCTCTCCCGCCGCCTCGAAGACCAAGCTGTTCATCGTCGCGTTCGAGTACTCGCTCTGGCACTCGTTGAATCCTGCAAAGCTCGTCGCCAGCGCCTGCGTGGCGTCATCCGGTGCAACGTAGTCGGCCGTGTAAAAGTCCTCCCCGATATAGAAGGGTCCTCCGTTTGCTGTCGTTGTCGAGCCGCATTGCCCAGTGCTCGGGTTCAGGGCCTGCTCGTCGGCAAGCTGACTGAGGTCGACCCCGACTGGGTTGATCGTGATACCGATGTTCGCCAGCTCGGATTGAATCACCAGCGCTGTTTCGTAGAGGTCGGTCCCGATGTCGATGTACTCGAAGTTGAGCGTTTGACCGGTCATCTTCGAGTATCCTCCCTTGTCGAGGGGCCAGGGGGAATTGTTCATCTCCTGTTCTGCCAGCGAGAGGTTGTACGAGTACGGCGCGAGGTGTGCCGGGTTGTAATCGGGATACCCGGGAGGGACCGGGCCTACCCATTGCGACGCATACCCCCCGTACGCCGTCTGATTGATGGCTTGATAATCGATCGCGTGGGCCACCGACGCTCGGACGGACAGGTTGTTGAACGGCGCCGCGTTCTGGTCCATGTAGATCCAGCCCGAGTAGGTGGTCGAGCCGTACACCGGGGGAAGCGCCTGGGCGACGACGCAGGGGGTCTTTTTGAGCTGGTTGATGGTCGAGGGGCCGAGGTAGGCAAAGGAGGCGGTCGCCGCCGCTCCCGTCTTGAGATTCTCGACGTTGATTGCCGGGTCTCCTTGGAACTCCACGTCGACCGAGGACTTCGCGGGTTGTAGGTTGTTGTTCCACGGCTCCACCGCGGCGAGTGACTTTGCCCAGTAGTTCGTGCTGGGGGAGACGGTGTACCCGGTGGAAGGGTCGTAGCTCGTGAGCACATAGGGGCCGCTCCCTAGCATGTGACCCGCCATCCAAGAATTCGGGGCGCCGATCTGGACCCCCCCATTCGCTTCCACCACCAATGGGTCGACAGCCGCGAAGGGAGGCATGGTAAGCTGGTCCAGCAGGTAGGTGTACGGGACCGCGCCGAGGTAACCGAATCCTAGGTTGAACTGGATTGTGAGATTGTTGATCACCCGGAAAGATTGGTTTTGGGCTTCCATGTAGCTCAAGACCGAGGGAGCGGGGTTCGTGACGTTGGCGAGGGTGTTGAACGTGCGGACGACTTGCTCCGTTGTGTTGTTCGACGCCTGAATGTTTGACAGGTTCGAGTAATAACTCACGTTCGGCGAGTAGAAGTTCTCGTCCATCAGTATGGAGATCGGCTGATCCATCAGGAGCCCGCGCTCGAGGCTATACCATATCACGTACGCGTTGAGCGGATCGCCATTCGAGAAGTGTTCGCCGGGCCAGAGGGTGAAGTTCCAATGAAATCCATCCAGAGAGGTGGTCCAGTTTTTCGCCAGGATTCCCGTCAGCTGCGTGTCGCTCGAGCCGTTGTACTCGACAAGGCCCTGGTAGACTTGCTGGGCGATTCCCCAGCCGGGGGCAGTGTACACGACGGCAGGGTCGAGGGAGTCCGGCGTCTCCGCCTGGTCGAAAACGAGCGGGTTGGTGCTTGATAGACTGCACGCCGTCGATTTGTGCGTTGTGACGTAGTAGTAGCTGCCCACGCCCGACGCCACTACGATTACGACGATGACGACGGCGATGATTCTTACTCGCTTGGGGTCCACGGTACCGCCGGCGGATTGTGCCACCCGACCAGTTCGGGCCTAATAAACGCTTCAGAATTAGTTCCAGGGGGATCTTCGAAGTGAGGCGCGCCTCTCGATCGACCGGCCTTCAGCTGGAAGGGTAACTCCCCAGGTTCTTGGCGGTCGGCAGCTGCTGTGTGATGCAGTGAATGTTTCCCCCGCCCAGTCCGATGTACTCACTGCGAACCCCGACCACCTCCCGGCCGGGGAACGCCGAACGGAGCGTTTCCAGTGCACGGTCGTCCGCGAGATCGCCGAACGTCGGCGCAATGACGCCGCCGTTCGCGAGGTAGAAATTCATGAACGAGGCCGCGATTTTGAGGTCGTGAAGGTGCCTCCGGGTAGGGAAGGGCAGGTCCAGTATCTCGAGAGAGCGGCCCCGAGCGTCGGTCTCGCTGGCCAGCTTTTCGCGATTCTCCCGGAAAGTATCGAAGTTCGGATCCGTGGGATCCTGGATCACCGAAGCGAGCACCGTGCCGGCGCGCACAAACGAGGCGATTCCGTCGACATGTCCGTCGACCTGAGAACTGTGCATGCCGCGCCGGAGCCAGATGACCTTAGTGACCCCTAGATACGCTTTGAGGGCGTTCTCGACCTCCTCCTTGGAACGGCCCGGATTCCGATTGGGATTCAGAAGACACGACTCGGTGGTGATGACAGTGCCCTGGCCGTCGACCGTGATCGCGCCGCCTTCTGCGATTATCGGGGCCCGGTAGTTCCGCAACGACAATCGTCGCGCGATTTCCTCCGGCACCCTGGCATCTTTCTCGAAAGGGGGGAACCGTCCTCCCCAGCTGTTGAACCCGAACTGGACCACCGCGAGCTCCGACCGGTCGGATCGGACAAAGGTGGGTCCGTTGTCCCGGATCCAGGCGTCGTCCAACTCCATCTCTTCGACGCGGATTCCCCGTCCGAGTTGCGTTGTCGCCTCCGCGATGAGACGGGACGGCGAGAGAACGATGACGGGCTCGAAGCGAGCGATGGCGCGTGCTACCTCGACGTACGCCTTCTTGGCCTGGGCTTCGTACCCGAGCCACGTTTCGGGCTTGCAAGGCCACGAGATATAGCAAGCCGCGTGCGTTGTCCACTCCGCTGGCATCCGGAAGCCATCTTCCGATGGCGTTGAGCGAGGAATCACCGCGGTGGATGCCATCGTCGCATCCTACGAGGGCACCGGCGGAGACACGCGAGTCTGCAGCTCACCGTACGTTGACGGGGCCCGGGTGTCCATGAACCCGAAGAACGAATTCGCCTTAGCCGCCTGGGAAAGATCCAGGTCGGCGACGAGAAGCCGGGGGGAAGTGGCGCCCGCGCGCCGGATCACCTTTCCCCAGGGGTCCGCCACGAAGCTCCCTCCGTAGAACCGGATCCGTTCTTCCTGACCCACCCGGTTGACCGCGGCGATGAACACCCGATTCATGATGGCCTGGGCCCGCATGACGAACTCCCAGTCGGGGTGGGAATCGAAGTCGGGAGCCACCACCTCGGAGCCGATGGCGCTCGGGTAAATGATCAGCTGGGCCCCCTTGAGGGCCAGGATCCGGGAGACTTCAGGAAACCACTGGTCCCAACAAATCGCCAAACCGATCTTGAGCGGGCCGAGCTCGGCCACACAATACCCGAGGTCACCGGATCGGAAGTACCGGTCTTCCCGATACCCCTCCGAGGCGGGGATGTGAATCTTTCGGTACTTGCCCCGAATCTCACCCTCTTGGTCGATCAGAACGACGGAGTTGTAGACCAAGTCGGATTCCGTCCTCTCCAGGAACGGAGCGAGGATCGGCAGTCGGCGCCGACGCGCGTCGCTGGTCAAGGTCCTGAGTACTTGAGACGAGTCGGGGACTCCCTTGAGAAACGCCTCAACGTCATCGAATTGACCGCAATATCGGTTGGAGAACAACTCTGGGAGTACGCACAGGGAGGCGCTCTGACGGGCAGCCCGTCCCACGAATCGACGTGCCACTTGGAGGTTCTCCGCGGAATCGGCCCCGCATTGCATCTGAGCGAGGGCGAGGCGGAACGAGGGAGTAACGGAGGGGGGACTGGCGGCGTCCATCGGTCCTCTGACCAAGGAGGGTCTGGCCATAAAGGGGGCGATTTAGGACTGCGGCCTCGGGCCACTAATCGACTGGCCCGGGGTCTCATCGAGAACAGCCTCAGAAAGTCGGGTCGGGGCTGAGGCGTAGTCCGGCTAACCACCCCCATCCGGACCGACTGCGCTCCCTTTTTCTCCCTCTGAGAGATTCCGTTGGTGATGGTCGACCCCGACGAGTGCGAGCTGCATGAGGTCGTACTCTTCAGTGGAGCGGACGAGTCCGAGGCCCTACTGCGATTGGCCCGGAGTCCGATCGGAGATGAGTGCCAACGATGCCCGGTGTGCCGGTCGGCTCGAGAGTACATCGAGCGACGGTTGGCCGAGCGGGCCGGGCGCGTCTTTCCGCCAAATCAGAGCGGAGAGGCGGCCCTGCGGAACCTCCAAGCGGCGATTGATCGTGCCAAGGCTGCGATTCGCACGTCGACCTAGAATCCGGTCGGGGGGAATCCGACCTCCGGGCCTCAGGCCGAATACACCGAGGGGATTCACAAAGCACCCCTTTTCGGAGGGGTACTCGAACCCCTCGGGGGTTCATATCCGGTAAAGGTGGACGGAATCCGAAGCTTCCCGACCCGGACGGGGGCGAGTAGCTCGGGCGTGTGGTCGCCCGACCGCGACCGGTCACCTCTCGTTAGGAGGGTGGCGTGTAGCCATACGTTACCCGCCGGTTCCTTGATGCCTCACCGAGGATGCCGGGCCTCTGGGACCTGATCAAGAGCGGCTCGAATACGGTCATCGAACCAGGTCCGGTAGAGGAATATTCGACGAGGGAAGAGCAACTCGACATCCTCCACCGGATCAAGGCCCCGCAACTCTCGCTGCACATCCTCGGCTCCGCCGATCGATTCGAGATGGGCGCCGACGTCCAACATCGGAGGAAGGGAGCCTTCGCTCCCCGCGAGAGCACTGGAGTCAACCAAGTAAGTCACGCCGGAGACCCGGCGGCGTATCCAATCTGCGATAGATCCGGAAGCGTTCCCTTCTCGCAAAACGACGACAAACCGTGCGACCACGGCCTTGCTGTACGCGGTGAAATCCAACATCGGCAGGTACCAGACCGCGCGGCCACGTACGAGTAGTTCCAGCCTTCGGACCAGCGACTTCGGGCTGATCCGGACCGACCGAGCAATCTCCTGAAAGGTTCGACGAGGCCCGAATTTGAGGTCGTCCAGAATCCGATAGTCCAACCGGGTTGGAGACATCGTCGGAACCGGAGCGACGAACGGAACGCACGGGGTGACCTCACCAACCCCCGTGAGGCGCTCGATCAGACGGCGAGAACGGTCGAGTTCATCGGACCGCCCGAAGGCGTAGAGGAGGGCCACCCAATCGCCATTGTGATCGACCGCGCTGATGAGCCCAGGTATGAGGGAAAGGTCCTCCAGGATCCGAGGCTTCTTGCGGAGGTCTTCCACTCGCAGATTTCCCCCGGCGACCCTCGCGCCGAAGACGAGCGGGCTCGGAACCACTTCGTGGCCTCGCAGGAACCCCTGCTTCTCCCAGGCGCGGAGGCGAGCTCCCACAGTGGCCCGGTCCACGTGCAACCGGCGCGCAATTTCTGATGCGGAAAGTCGCGGGTCCAGCCGGCCGAACCAGACGATCTGGTCGCGGGAGAGCTCCCGTAAGATTCCCACGTCGAGGGGGTCCATCGATTTCGGAATGACCGCAGGGGAGAAAGAGTATCCTTCCGTTTTGTTGAGATGTTTCCCCCGAAACGGACAACCGTCCCAAATCCGGTCCGGTTTGCGACTCGAGGACCTCGCCGCGTTGATGGTCCGGTAGCGAGTCCGTGGGGTAGGTATAGCCCATGGCGACGAACGAGAATCTGGAAACTTTCCGACGAGTGATCGAACTGGGGTTCAATGAGGGAAAGCTCAACGATCTCGACAAGATCGTGTCGACCGAGTTTGTGGAACACCAGTTCTTGGGGGAGCCGGGTGTGCGGGGACTCAAGTCCCTGATCGGCCAATTGCGAACTGCTTTCCCCGACCTGAAAATGACCATCGAGGATAGCGCTGTTTCGGGCGAAAAAGTTTGGGTCCGCCTTCGGTGTCAGGGGACCCACAAGGGGCCCCTCATGGGAATCGGACCGACGGGGAGAAAGATCGACACAATGGCTCTCGAAGTGGGTCGGTTCGAGAAAGGCAAATTGGTGGAACACTGGGGAGTGCCCGACCGCTTTGCCGCGATGTCGCAGCTCGGCGTACTTCCGGGGCCAAGAAGGGAGTGAGCCCGGACCAACGAAAGCCAACCAATTGTCCAAACCCCTTCCCCATCTGCCACGAGCTTTCTGGTCAGGCAGTACTTCCAACGGCTGGGTGCGAGGCCCCCGTACTCCCGTCGTCTGCATCTCCCGGGACCTCCAGCGAGGCCGCTGGCGCTCGGGCGAACCCCGCGAGGCCACGCTACCGGGACGAGGTCAAGCCGTTCGAGGACGCAGTGGCGGAATCGCTCTGTGATGGGGGCTCAAATATCGTCCAAGGAGCGCAAAATCGGGAGGGACCGCAGAAGGTTTTCTGTTTCAGGTTCCAAGCGCGGTCCGGCGTCAGAGCCAATCATAACCCTCGCT